>NZ_JBSFMM010000108.1:0-38289 GCF_053599555.1 Streptomyces sp. NPDC000941 | reverse complement strand
TTGTTGACTGGAGTTAAGACGTGTGATCTTCCGTACTGAATTTAGAGGCCTCAGGGGCCTTGAGTGGGGCTCAGGGGCCTTGAGTGGGGCTCAGGCGTTGCGGCGGCGGCCGGCGAGGACGCCGAAGGCGACACCGGCGATCCCGATGACGATGCCCACGATGCCCAGCACGCGGGCGGTGGTGTCGCTGCTGTCACCGCTGTCACCGCTGGAGTCGGAGGCGGTCTCCTCCGTCTTCTCGGCCTTCGCGTTCTGGGCGGCGCTGTCCGTGTCGCCCGAGTCGGCGGAGCCGTGGCCGTCGGAGCCCTCGGCCGGCTTGACGAGCTTGAGCACCGGCGCCGGGTTCTCGGGCTCCGGCGCGCCCTCCTTGGGCGCCTCGATCCAGCGCACGACCTCCTTGTCGTCGTACGTCTGGAGGGCCTTGAAGACGAGCTGGTCGGCGTCCTCGGGCAGCTCGCCGACCGACAGCGGGAACTGCTGGAAGGTGCCCGGCTCGATCTTGCCGCCGGTCCAGGTGACCTTGGTGACCGCCTCGCTGATCTTCTCGCCGTGCACCTCGACCGGCTTGGCGAGCTTGGTCTTGGTGAGTTTCACGTCCCAGCCGGGCACCGGCTGCGCCATGACCGAGGCCAGCGGGTGGTCGGTGGGCAGGGTCACCTCGAGCTTGACGGTCGAGGCGTCGTCCTTCTCGTTCGGCACCTTGAAGGCGATGGTGCTGTAGCTGCCCTGCTCGGCCTGGCCCGGCTGCACGCTGACGTGCGCGAAGGCGGGGGTGGCCGCGAGCACCACCAGGGCTCCCGCTGCGATACCGCCCATGATCGGAAGACGGCGTAGACGGGGAAGACGCATGGCGTTCATGACAAGACACTCCATGGACAGGAATGAATCAGGGTGGGTGGGTGTGTGGCGCGCGTGCGGCGACGGCGCGAACGCCCCGGGCCCGCCGGAGTGCGCCGCGTCGGTCAAGCCGCGAGGGTGAAGCGCGGCGGGCCCCGCCTGATCACACTGTGCTGGAGTACGAACGTCCTGGCCCCGGCGCCGGCACCGTCATCGTCTCGTCCGGGCGTACGCGGACGGCGTACGGAAGCGGGGTCCGGCTTGTGCTGACCGGCGCGCAGCGCGCGTACCAGCCGCAGCGCGGCGCGCAGCGCCCGTACGAGCGCGGCCTCCGCGACCCCGCGCGCCCCGTCCGCCGACAGCCGCACCGCCCGCCACACGGCCACCTCGCCGCGCCGCAGTAGCCAGCCGACGGCGAGGGCGGCGAGCAGATGCCCCAGCACCATCGGCGGCGACGGCAGCAGGGCGCCCGGGTGCGCGGCCTCGATGACCGGCCCGGACGCCGCCTGGTGCGCCGCGGCGGGGTCGAGCCCGGCGCGGCTGACGATCCGGTGCGCCATGGCGGCGTCCACCCGGACGGAGCCCGCGCCGCACAGCAGCCTTCCGGCCATGGCGGTCACCCCGCCCTGGGAGCCGCCGCCCGTTCCCGGGGTCATGGATGTCTGCTGGGTGGTGCTCTGCCCGAGCACGAAGAGCGCGTGCAGTGCGAGCTGGCCGACGCCCAGGAGCGCCGCGATGCCCGGCAGCGACCGCTCGCGCCCGGCCAGCGGGGCCACCACGGTGAACAGCACCGCGCAGCCCACGCCCAGCGTCCACAGCGGCACCGTCGTACAGGAGGCGAGCATGTGCCCGCCCGCGGACAGCACGACGCAGACCGCGGTGAAAACCGCGGCCCGCAGTATCCGCAGATCGGCTCCGGCGCGACCGTGGGGGGCAGACATGGCCGCGCCATCATCCCACTGGGCCCGGGTTTCCCCTACGGCGGGTAGGGCGTACCGACGCACACCTGGACAGCCCCATACACCGATATACGGAATACGCGCTTCCGCCGAATGAGCGGAGTCACGTCAATCACACGCTTACGGACCATGGACCCAGGCAATACGTAACGGTATGTCGAGCCGTGGCCGGGAGGCTGGAGCATGAGCATCTGGTGGTCACTCCATCTGCCGCGTGAGGCGGCGAGCGTCCCGCTCGCCCGGCGCCTGCTCCTCGGCACCATGGAGACAGCAGGGGTCGATCCCGAAATCTCTTACGACTTGTCGGTCGCCCTCTCCGAGGCCTGCGCGAATGCGGTCGAGCACGGCGGTGGCGCGGACGGCGCGGGCGGGGACTACAGAGTCACGGCCTATATCGACGGCGACACCTGCCGCATCGAGGTCACCGACTCCGGTCCCGGATTTCCCCGCCGCCCCTCCCGTCCCGACCGGGGCGACTGGGCCAAGACCCCCCAGGCCCAGCACACCGCGAGACAGCCGGCCCCCGCCCAGGCAGAGCATGGGCGAGGGCTTTTTTTGATCGAGGCGCTGACCGACCGGGTCCGCTACCGCGACCGCCCGGGGCACGGCGGTGTGGTGGTCAGCTTCGACAAGATCCTCAAGTGGCGCGAGGACTCCCTGACGGGCGTTTGACCGTCGCGTCGTCCCTCCCGCTTGTTGTGGGTGCGGTCGTCGTGATTGCGGTCGTCGTGGTTGCGGTCGTGGTTGCGGTGGAGTCGCCGAGGTCGGGCGGGAGCCCGCGGCACAGCGCGTCCAGCGCGCCCGTGAAGGAGTGCTCGGGCGGGGTGGAGTAGCCGACGACCAAGCCCTCGCGGGGCGGACCCGCGGCCTCCGGGTGGCGGTAGTCGGCCAGGCCCTCGATGGCGAGGCCCTGCCAGGCGGCGGCCTGGACGACGGACCGCTCGGTGCCCGGCGGCAGTTCGAGCACCGCGTGCAGCCCCGCCGCCACACCGCTGACGCGGATGTGCGGGGCGCGTTCGGCCAGGATGGCGACCAGCTGGTCCCGGCGGCGGCGGTAGCGCTGGCGCATCCGGCGGATGTGCCGGTCGTACCCGCCCGATTCGATGAAGTCGGCGAGAGTCAGCTGGTCGAGCGCGCTCACCCACGCCTCCCGCTCCCCCTTGGCGGCCAGGACCTCGTCCACCAGATGGTCGGGCAGCACCATCCAGCCCAGCCGCAGGGCCGGGGACAGGCTCTTGCTGACCGATCCGACGTACAGCACATGGTCCGGGTCCAGGCCCTGGACGGCGCCCACGGGCTTGCGGTCGTAGCGGAACTCGCCGTCGTAGTCGTCCTCCAGGACCAGCCCGCCGCGGGCCCGGGCCCAGTCGACGGCGGCCGCCCGGCGCCGCGGGTGCAGCGGCCCGCCGGTGGGGAACTGATGGGCGGGGGTGAGCAGCACGGTCCGTACGCCCTGGTGCGAGGCCAGCTCCTCGGTGCGGGCGCCGTCCGCGTCCAGGGGCAGCGGCACGGTACGGATCCCGGCGGCGGTGAGCAGAGAGCGGTGGAAGCCGAGGCCGTACGCCTCCACGGCTGCCGTGCCGCGCAGCGCCGGCGTTCCGGCCAGCAGCCGCAGCGCGTGGGCGTAGCCGGAGCAGATGACGATCCGGTCGGCGTCGGTGCGCACCCCGCGGACGCGGGCCAGATACTCGGCCAGCGCGAGGCGCAGCTCCGGGCGCCCCTGCGGGTCGCCGGGGCCGAAGGCCTCGTTGGGCGCGGCGGTCAGGGCACGGCGGCCGGAGGCCAGCCATGCGGCGCGGGGGAAGGAAGCGGCGTCGGGCTGGCCCTGCAGCAGATTGTGGACGGGCTCGGGAGGGCGCGCGGGCGCTCTCCGGGCCCGCCGTACGGGCCCGCCTCCGGCCGACGCGGTGGCGGGTGGCACGCCGGAAACCACGGCCGGGCGGCCCCGCCCCTGCCCTTGCCCCCGCCCCTGTCCCCGTCCCCTGGCACGCCGGGGCGGGGGCGGGGCGGCGCGGGGCGCGACCCGGGTGCCGGAGCCCTGGCGGGCGGTCAGCCAGCCCTCGGCGACCAGCTCGGCGTAGGCGTCGGCCACGGTGTTCCGAGCCAGGCCGAGGTCGACGGCGAGGGAGCGGTACGGCGGCAGCCGGGTGCCGGGGGCGAGCCGACCACTCCGGATGGCCTCGCGCAGCGCCCCCATCAGGGCCGCCCGGCGGCTGCCCGTACCGGACAGCTCCAGGTGGAGGTCACTGCCGAGGCCGTCTGCCGAATTGACCCAGGATTCCGCCATGGAACCGGACGATACCGCTGGTCACCAGCCCCGCGAGCCCCGACCACCGACCGCTGCCCGAGCCCTGACCGAACCCTGCGGGCCTTACGAACCCTGAAGGAGCGCGGCCATCCATGCCTCGACGTCATCCGAGGTGCGCGGCAGGGCGGCCGAGAGGTTTCGGTTGCCGTCCTCCGTGACCAGAATGTCGTCCTCGATACGGACGCCGATGCCCCGGTACTCCTCGGGCACGGTCAGATCGTCGGCCTGGAAGTACAGGCCGGGCTCGACCGTGAGGCACATACCGGGCTCCAGGGTGCCCTCGGCATACGCCTCCCGGCGGGCCGTGGCGCAGTCGTGGACGTCCATGCCGAGCATGTGGCCGGTGCCGTGGAGCGTCCAGCGGCGCTGCAGGCCAAGCTCCAGGACGCGCTCGACCGGGCCCTCGATGAGGCCCCACTCGACCAGCTTCGCGGCCAGGACCCGCTGGGCGGCGTCGTGGAAGTCGAGGTACTTCCCGCCCGGCTTGACCGCGGCGATGCCCGCCTCCTGTGCCTCGTACACCGCGTCGTAGATCTTGCGCTGCAGCGGGGTGAAGCGGCCGTTGATGGGGATCGTGCGGGTCACATCGGCGGTGTAGAGCGTGGGGGTCTCCACGCCCGCGTCCAGGAGCAGCAGCTCCCCGGAGCGGACCGGGCCGTCGTTGCGCACCCAGTGGAGCGTGGTGGCGTGCGGGCCGGCGGCGCAGATGGAGGCGTAGCCGACGTGGTTGCCCTCGACGCGGGCGCGCAGGAAGAACGTGCCCTCGATATAGCGCTCGGAGGTGGCCTCGGCCTTGTCGAGGACCTTGACCACGTCCTCGAAGCCGCGCACGGTCGAGTCGACGGCCGCCTGCAGCTCGCCGATCTCGAACTCGTCCTTGACCAGGCGCTGCTCGCTGAGGAACGTTCGCAGCTCCGCGTCGCGCTCGCCGGTGACCTTGTCCGTCAGCGCCGCTTCGAGGCCAGAGTCATGGCCGCGCACGATGCGCACCGGGCCGGTCGCGGCCCGCAGCGCGTCGGGGAGCTCGCGCACGTCCTTGGCCGGCAGGCCGAGCAGCTGCTCGGCCTCGGCGAGGCTGTGCCGGCGGCCGACCCACAGCTCGCCCTGGCCGTCCAGCCAGAACTCGCCGTTCTCCCGGTTGGAACGGGGCAGCAGGTACACGGTCGCGGTGTGGCCCTTGGCGCCGTCCGGCTCCAGGACCAGGACGCCGTCGTGGGTCTGGTCGCCGGTCAGATACGCGTACTCCGTGGCGGCGCGGAACCCGTACTCGGTGTCGTTGGAGCGGGTGCGCAGATTGCCCGCGGGGATGACCAGGCGCTCCCCCGGGAATCGCGCGGAGAGCGCGGCGCGGCGGCGGGCGGTGTGCGGCGCCTGCTCGATGGGCTCAAGGCCGCGCAGCTCGGTGTCGTCCCAGCCTGACCTCATGTTTTCGGTGAGCTCGTCGGAAATGCCTGCGTAAAGGCTGTTCTTCCGCTGCTTGATGGGCTGCTCCCCGGCCTCTGGGGTCTCCAGGGCCTCGGAAGTGGGCTCCTCGGTCACGTCATCCTCCTCGAGCTGGACCGTGTCCATGGTAGGTGGGGGGTATGACAGCCGGGATGTGCATGATCCACCGGTGATCGCGGACTATGGCCGGTTTCAGGTGGTTGGTGGTTGGTGGCGGGTCGGCTGGTTGATGGCGGGGCGGCGCGGTCAGTCGAAGCGGGCGACGAGCAGGACGACGTCCTCCGTGCCGTCGTCCGCGTCCGCACCCTGGCCCGTTCCGCCGCTGGGGAGGACCGTGCGCAGCAGATGGTCCGCGAAGCCGTCCGGGTCGCTCCGTACGGCCCTGGGGGCACTCGCGGCGGCCGTGTGCAGCCGTGCGAAGGCCCGGTCCATGGGCTCTCCGGTGCGGTGGAGCAGCCCGGCGCTGTAAAAGAGGAGCGTTTCTCCGCGGCCCGGTTCGAGCTCCACGCTGGGCGCTTCCCAGCAGGAGAGCATGCCGAGCGGGGCGGACAGGGCGGTCTCCACGAACTCGGTGCGCCGCTCGCCGGTGATCAGCGGCGGGCAGTGTCCGGCCCCGGCCAGCACCACCCTGCGCGGTAGAGGCTCGTAGTAGGCGAAGAGCGCGGTCGCGGAGCGGGCGGGTTCGGTCAGCCGCAGCAGCAGTTCGAGGTCGGAGAGGACGGCCACCGGATCCTCGCCCTCCATCACGGCGTACGCGCGCAGGGACGCCCGTAGCCGCCCCATCGCGGCGACCGCGCTGGGGCCGGATCCGGTCACCCCGCCGACGGACAGGCCGAGCGCGCCGTCGGGCAGCGGCAGCGCGTCGTACCAGTCGCCGCCCCCGCGGGGAGCGGCGCGGTGGCGTACGGCGAGGCGCACTCCGGGGATCCGGGGCAGCCGCGTGGGCAGCAGCTCCTCCTGGACGGTCGCGACGGTGGCGCGGGCGCGGGCGAGCTCGACCAGCCGGGCGAGGTGTGCGGCGGCGTAGCGGCAGTACAGGCCCACGAGGTGGCGCTGGCGCTCCGCGGGCTCGGCCGGCTCGTCGTACAGCCACGCGGCCGCGCCGAGCCGCCCGAGGGGTCCTGGGGCGCCGGTGTGACTGTTCGAGGCGGTGCTGGGGTCGGCGAGCGGGTCCAGGGCCACGGCGTAGCTCGCGGAGTAGCCCAGACGGGCGGCGACTTCGCGGTGGCGCGGGTCGAGGTCGGCCTCGCCCGGGATGTCGGGGTGGGCGACGCCGGGCCGCGGCTCGCCGTCCGGCTCGGGCAGCCCGTCCAGGAGGTGGCCGGCGGTCGCGGTGCCGCGCGGGATCGTCTCGATATGGCCGAGGTCGGCGCGCCCGAGGCCGAGGCCGACGGTGGTGACCGGGCCGAGCCCGTCGGCCGGTTCCAGCGCGACCAGCCCGCGCCGGGCGCCGACGAGCGAGGCTCCGGCGCGCAGGAGTTCGTCCAGCGCGTCGTCCAGCGTGCCCGTAAGGGCGAGCCGCTCGGTGAGTTCGTGGAGGGTGGTCAGGTCCGAGAGCCACGCGGCCAGATGGTCCTGGACCGCGGGATCGGCGGCGGGGCTGGGGCCGGGGTTGGGGGCGTGGGGCGGCGTGACGGGGTCGGAAGTGTGCGTGGGGGCGGGGAGGGAAGGATCGATTCCGGCCACTTTCGGCGGGTGGGGTGAACTCATGGCCCACTGCCTTCGCACGCGGCCTCCGGCTTGCTCAATAGCATCGCAAACCCCCTGTCGTGCTGCGCCGCTACGGTGCCGCTACTGTCTCCAGATGTACACGCACCCGAGAGGCGATGTCCAGCATTGTCCCGGTGGTCTTGTTGGTGTCTGTGCTGAATTGAACTTGGCCGAAAAGAGGTCGTTACGTTGCCTATTTAGGGTCGACTGGCGTCATTCGACAGCGCGTCGTCCCCGCCGCGGCGGGTACACATTCGGAGAAGGGCAGGGGCAGTTGGGACCGCCCCGGAACCCCGTGGCCGGTCCAGGCGTCATAGACGGCAACGGCAGGCGCCCATCCCCGAGTGGCGAGGGAAGCACCACCGAAGACGGCAAGCGCCATGCGCGCGCCACCCTTCGCCACGTTCCACGCTCGGCCTGAGGCGTGATGCGCTGCCTTGTACGCGCAGTGACTTGTGATCCACGTGGTGTGACGGTCCGAACATCTCCGGACAGCGCCACGTAGTGCCATGTGAAGTGCCATGTAGTGCGACGGAACAGCCCTCGGCGTTAACGGAAAGGAACGAGCGCTCATGCGCGAGATCCTCGGAAGGCGACGCAAGTTCTCGCTGCGGCGCGGTGCGCGATCGCCGCTGCTCCGTGCGGCGCTCACCTGCGCCACCGAGTGGCAGTGGCCCGTACTCCCCGGCGTGGGCCTGGCGCCCGGCAGCGGCCGGTCGCGCGAGTGCGGATGCCCCCAGCCGGACTGCGCGGTGCCCGGCGGCCACCCCTTCGACCCCGTACTCCTCGCGGCGACCACCGACCAGCGCATGGTGCGCTGGTGGTGGACGAACCGCCCGACCGCGCCCGTGCTCCTGGCCACAGGGGGGCGCGGCCCGTGCGCGGTGAGCCTGCCGGCGGTCGCCGGGATGCGAGCCCTGGACGCCATCGAGCGGTCCGGCGTACGGCTCGGCCCCGTGATCGCCACACCCACCCGGTGGGCGCTTCTGGTGGCCCCGTACTCCCTCGAAGAGCTCGGCGATCTGCTGTACCGCCAGGACTGGGTGCCCAGCTCGCTGCGGTTCCACAACGAGGGCGGCTATCTGGTGCTGCCCCCCTCGCAGATCGGCGCGGGCGGGGTGCGCTGGGAGCGGGCCCCGCTGCGCCGCGGGGGGCGGCCGTGGCTGCCCGAGGTCACCACGGTGGTGGACGCGCTGATCGAGGCGAGCACCAGCGCACCCGACGGCGGCAGCCGACTCGCCTACTGACGACGCCTGCCGTGCCCCCTGAGACCTCCTAAGGCCCGCTGAGGCCCCCTGAGGTCTCCTGACACCGCCTGTACTCACGCCTCTGACGCCTCCCGGCGCGCCTGTTGACCCCGCCCCGCCGTACGTGCGTGCGCGGGGTCTTGGCGCGGCCCGGTGACGCGGCCGGGGGATGGCGCCTCGGGGATGGCGCCCGGGTGCCGCGGCCGGGGATGGACCCGCCCGGGGATGCCCCGCGGAACGCCGGAGAGGCGGCGAGCGGCGCCGCCGGTGCCGTCCCCGGGGCCCCGGTGGCCGTGAGGCCGCCCGCGGCGCGGAGACGGCCGTGTGGGCCCTCGCGGTTGTGGTTGCGGTTGCGGTTGCGACGGGAGCGGTCCGCGGTCGTGAGGAGAACGGTCCGAGGTCGCGCCGGGAGAGGTCTGCCGAGGCCGCGCGGTACGGGAGCCAACTCACGGCACCGCGGGGGGCGTTGGCCGCCCCGTGCGCCTGCGCGAGGCGCGGGCTGCGGAGCGGACATGGAAGCGCCCGGTCGCTGGCGACGGGGGATGCACCAGCGACCGGGCTTTTAAAACCGTAACAAGAGATCGGCGGTTCGCAAATTCGATCGCGGATTTCCGGACGCGTAATTGCAGGGTGTAGCGGAGAGTTGTGAGCAGTGTCACGCGTACGGTCGCCCCGCGCCCCAGCCCGGTACGACCGTCAGCTGAGCGTCACCTGACGGTTGGTGAGACCGCCGCGCGCCCGCCGCTGTTCGGCGGTCAGCGGGGTGTCGGAGGTCAGCGCCTCGGCGAGCCGCTCCGCGAACGCCTCGGCGGGCTTCTCCGTCTCCTCCGCGCCCATCGCGCCGGGCAGGTCCCACACCGGCACGGTGAGGCCGTGCGCCCGGAAGGAGCCGACCAGCCTGGTGCCCTCGCCGAGCGAGGAGGCGCCCGCGGCGTGCAGCCGCGCGAGGGCGTCGAGCAGCTGCTCCTCCGGGTGGGACATCACCCAGCGCAGGTGGTTCTTCTCCGGCGTACGGCACCAGTACGCGGCCTCGACGCTGGTTAGCCGGGCGGTCGGGATGGCGGCTGCGTTCGCCCGTTCGAGGGATGCGGCGACCTCACCGCTGGCGCTCGCGGCGTCCTCGAGCCAGAACTCGAACCCGTCGTGCAGGGTCGGCGAAAAACCGCCCTTCGGATCGAGCAGATCCTGCAGCCGCGGGCCCTCTCCGGCGACCCGTTCGGCGGCGACCGGCGTCCCCGGCTCGGCGGTCAGGGCGCGCTGCAGGGTGTCGGCCAGGTCGCGGCTGATGTCGCCGGAGGCGGTGTCGTTCTGCAGGCCGAGCAGCACGGCGCCGGTGTCCCGGCGCAGCGCCGGCCAGGCCATGGGCAGCACGGTGGCGAGGGTCACGGACGGAACGTCCTCGGGCAGGCCCTCGACGAGGTTCAGCTCGACGGTCGCGGCGGGCACGAGCTCGCGCAGCGCGACCCAGTCGCATTCGGCGGGCAGCCCTTCGAAGGGGCGCTGAACCAGCTCGGTGACGGCGTGCGCGGCCTCCCGGCCGTGGCAGGCCTTGTAGCGGCGGCCCGAGCCGCACGGGCAGGGCTCGCGCGCCCCCACCACGGGGATCTCCGCGCTCGTGACCCGCGGTCCGGCCTTCGTCGTCTGGGGGCGGCGCTTCTTGCCCATGGCGTGGCTGTCTCCCGATCGTGCGGCTCGTGGCGTCCTCGTACGGCCGCGTGCGTCTCGTACGGCCGCGGTCGCTCCGTACGGCCCGTACGACTGGTACGGGCGGGAGCCTAGCCCTTTGGCCGAACCCAGTCGGCGAACCCCGTCGGCGAGGCCGACCGTATGCCCTGGGCGAATGCCCTGGGTGGGTGCCCTAAGCGAGCTCGTCCAGATCGGCGAAGTCGAGATCAGGGTCGAGATCCGGGCCGAGGCCGGGATCAAGATCAGGACCAAGGCTGGGATCGAGATCGGGGTCGAGCCTCGGGAGGAGGGTGACGGGCCTGTTGAATCCGTCACGAAAGCCGTCACGGAGTCCGTCACGGTCGGGAAGCGACGCCCATACGGTCACTTCCCCGGTGCCGTCACGCACCCCCCAGTCCTCGGCGAGCGACGTGATGATGTTGAGCCCGCGGCCGCCACGCGCAGTGATCGAGGGATTGGCCGGAACCGGCCTTGTCGGTCCGCCACCGTCGGTCACTTCGACGGTCAGCCGGCCGTACTCGTCGACGTGCCAGGCCGCCCGGACGGTCCCGTCGCCAGCGTCGGAGCCCAATGGCCGACCATGTCGCCATGCGTTGCTGAGTAGTTCCGAAAGGATCAGTACCGCATCGTCTATGACCGAATCCGATACCCCAGTCCTGCTCAAATCGTCACGCATCCGGTGCCGTGCCGCACCTACGCCCGCAGGACCATGGGGTACGGCCATGGTCGAAGCCGTCGGCACCTGCCGTGCCACCACCAACGCCACCCCCGAGACCTCCTTAGCCCCACGCCACGGGATGGATGCCCCGCAGGGCTGGAGCAGAAACAGGCCATGTGGCATCTGGTGACGCACTCGTCACGATCAAATACGTACCGAACGCGCCGGTGCACGCCTTGTAATGCCCATTATGGGCGTCCGAGTTGGGACAGTACCTCTTTGGGGCGGTTCGTAATCACCGCGTCGACGCCCAGATGAGCGCACAGTTCGACATCGGCCGGATCGTCGACCGTCCATACGTGCACTCGGTGCCCCGCGCGGTGCAGGCGCGCCACATAGTCGGGGTGATTGCGTACGATCCGGATGCTCGGCCCCGCGATGCGCACCCCGCGTGGCAGCGCGCCGTCCCGGTGGCGCGGCAGCAGGAACTGCATCAGATAGACCGTGGGGACCGCGGGCGCCGCCGCATGCACCCGGTGCAGCGAGCGCGCCGAGAAGCTCATGACGCGCACGCGCGAGGGCTCGCCGGGCGGCGGGGAGTCGAGGCCGTAGCGGCGGAGCAGGTCGAGCAGCCGCTGCTCGACCTGGCCGGCCCAGCGGGTCGGGTGCTTGGTCTCGATGGCCAGCTCGATACGGCGTCCCGCGTCGGCGACGAGCTCCAGGAGCCGTTCGAGGGTGAGGACCGCGGTGTTGTCGCGGCTGTCGCGGTCCGGCTCCTCCTTGTCGCTCGCCTGCCCCTTCCAGGAGCCGAAGTCGAGGGCGGCGAGATCGGCCAGCTCGAGGGCTGAGACGGCGCCCCGGCCGTTGGAGGTGCGGTTGACGCGGCGGTCGTGGACGCAGACCAGGTGCCCGTCCGCGGTCATCCGGACGTCGCATTCGAGCGCGTCGGCGCCGTCCTCGATGGCCCGGCGGTACGCGGCCAGGGTGTGCTCGGGGGCGTCCTCGGAGGCGCCGCGGTGGGCCACGACGGAGGGGGTGTGCGGACCGGGGCGGATGTCCCGGTCCGGGCGCTCATAGGTCACCGCGTTATGGTGCCACCGCCCGGTGCGGGGCGTCGCAGGAGGTCCCGTTCACCGCCGCGCGGATTGGCGGCGGTCCGTTTTGTCCGGGATAAAGGTTGGTAGCCCACGGGGCCACCGCTCCTTACAGCGGTCTGACGCGCGGTGGGAAAAGCTTACGTTGGACATTCGTAAGCGTGGGCCGCCGAAGCAAACTGTCGTGCACATGAGGAGAGAGCTGTGAGCACCGAGAACGAGGGCGCTGCCGTTCCGCCTGAGCCCGGGTCGCGTCCGGCACCTCCGACGCCGCACCCCGACCCCGCCGTGCCCCCGGCGCCAGACTTCAAGCCGGCGGTCGGCGCGGCCCCGGACGCCCCGTCCGGGCCCATAGGCCCGCCGGGCGAGTCGGCGGCGGGATCCCGCCTGCCCGAACCCGCGCACCCGGCCCCCACCCCACCCGTGGCCCCGGCCGTCGCGCCCCCGGCCGTCGCGGCCGACGGCGCCCCCGTCGCCTCGGGCGCCGGACACCCCCTCCCCGACCCGGCCGCGGGCTCCGACGGTACGGCGGCGTGGTGGGCCGAAGGCGGCGGCCAGGCCGCCCAGGACGGCCCACAGGCCCTCCACGGCTCCCCCGGCGGCCCGGCCGACCCATGGGGGACCGTTCCCGCCCCGCCCTCCCAGCCCCCGGCGCGCAAGCGCTCCGGCGGCCTCGTCGCCGCCCTCCTGGCCGCCGTCCTCGTCGCCGGCGGCATCGGCGGCGGCATCGGCTACTGGGCCGCCGACCAGAGCGACAGCAGCGACTCGACCACGATCTCGGCCCTCGGCAACCCGAAGTCGGAGAGCCGTACGCCCGGCTCCGTCTCCGACATCGCGGGCAAGACCCTGCCGAGCGTGGTCACCATCGAGGCCCAGGGCAGCAACGGCGAAGGCGGCACCGGCACCGGCTTCGTCTACGACACACAGGGCCACATCCTCACCAACAACCACGTCGTCGCCTCCGCCGCCGACAACGGCAAGCTCACCGCCACCTTCTCCAACGGCAAGCGATACACCGCCGAGGTCGTCGGCCGCGCCCAGGGCTACGACGTCGCCGTCGTCAAGCTGAAGAACGCCTCGGGCGCCAAACTCACCCCGCTCCCGCTCGGCAACTCCGACAAGGTCCAGGTCGGCGACGCCACCGTCGCCATCGGCGCCCCCTTCGGCCTTTCCGGCACCGTCACCACCGGCATCGTCAGCGCCAAGAACCGCCCGGTCGCCTCCAGCGACGGCGGCGGCGGCAACGCCTCGTACATGAGCGCCCTGCAGACCGACGCCTCCATCAACCCCGGCAACTCCGGCGGCCCCCTGCTGAACGGCGACGGCGGTGTCATCGGCATCAACTCCGCCATCCAGTCCGCGGGCAACGGCGGCGGCCTCGGCGGCGAGACCCAGCAGTCCGGCAGCATCGGCCTCGGCTTCGCCATCCCCATCAACCAGGCCAAGCACGTCGCCCAGCAGCTGATCAAGACCGGCGAGCCCGTCTACCCGGTGATCGAGGCCACGGTCAACATGAAAGACACCGGCGGCGGCGCCACCATCGCGGGCAACGGCGCCGGCGGCAGCCAGGCGGTCGTCCCCGGCGGCCCGGCCGACAAGGCCGGCCTGAAGGCCGGCGACGTCATCGTCAAGCTCAACGACACGGTGATCGACAGCGGCCCGACCCTGATCAGCGAGATCTGGACCCACAAGCCGGGTGACAAGGTCACCATCACCTACAAGCGCGACGGCAAACAGTCCACGACCGAGGTCACCCTGGGACAGCGCAAGGGTGACAGTTGACGCGCTAGGCTGATCCCCGCGCCGCCCCAGGCGGGCCCGGCGCGAGGAGGCTTGCCCGAGCGGCCTAAGGGAACGGTCTTGAAAACCGTCGTGGCAGCGATGTCACCGAGGGTTCAAATCCCTCAGCCTCCGCCGCTATATGGCCCCTGACCTGCAACCGAGGTCGGGGGCCTTCGCCTTGTCCACTGCCTGCCGTTGGCCGCTGTTCCCTGTGGTTTCCCGCCCGACCGGGCACGCGAGGGGCACGTGCCCGAGTCGGTGGAGCGGCTTTGGCCGGTGTCCTGCCCGGTTTGGGGTCGAGCATGATCAGGGGGCCGTACGCTGGTTGGCAACTCGGGCAGGCTTTGGACCTGCCCGCAATGAGCACGAGTGGCCCCCTGGTCTTGCTCGACGCGGGACCCGAACCGGGGAGGTGGGTAAAGCCGTGGAGCCGACCCCCAGCCACGACGGTGCTCTCCTCGGCCAAGGTGCTTGCTGCTGGCGCGCGGCACGGCGGCCGGGCAGGATGGCTCGGCGGTCCGCCGACGTCCGCTGGTGGCGTCGGAGTGCGGGGCCGTTGGCGTCACGGCTGGCGTCAGGCGACCACTTGGCGATTGGGGCCTGTCCCGGTCGGCTGCGGGCACTCGCTGACTACCGCTTTAGGAGAGATGCTGAGGTTTCGTACCGGTGACCTGCGGCTTCGATACCTCGTGAGGCTGTCGGCAACTCAATCGCGAGACACCCTCGTTGACCGTGACTGACCCCTGCATCTGGCACGGCTGTGGCACGAGCCTTAGCCGAGGACAGCCACGACGGCAGGTGCGCCGGACGACCGGGCACGAGTAGGCACTCACGCCTACTCGTCGACTACGGCTTCCGTGGCCTGCCTCCTCCCCTGCTGCGTGCTCCGTACCAGAGGTGTAGCTGCTCCCAGCACAGCGACTCCCGTGCTGATCGGCAAAGCAAGGCTAGGGACAATCGAGACACTGTAGACGACCGCGAGCGTCACAAGTCCGAGCGTGATCGTCCAGATGGGGGGACGGAACCGGTGGGCAGCCTTGCCCAGGACCCGTACATTCATTGAGACACACACCTTCTTCGTGGGATGCGATGACGAACTGGGTGAGAGCGGCCTCCCGTTGCCCCGGGGGGCCGCTTGTCGTTCGACGTGTCGTCACTCTGCTTCATGACAAGGCAACCTGTGTGAGTTCACCTCGGACCCTTTGGCCCGCTTGTAGTTTGTAAAGCCGTACGGGGAAACTTGCAGGTCAGTACCGTGGACCGTTGCGGGCCAAAGGGTCAGTAACCTCTCACCCCGTAGTTCAGACCCTTTGGCCCGCTTGTAGTTTGTAAAGCCGTACGGGGAAACTTGCAGGTCAACGCCATGGACCGTTGCGGGCCAAAGGGTCAGATGGGGGGACAGGGTGCCGAGAAACGCAACTCGCCGTTCAGTGCGAATGCATGGTTTGGAAGCCCTGGAAGGGCGCCTCATGCACGCCAAGGCTGCGCTGCACCGACTCCAGGCGCGAGGGGCCGGCACACTCGCGGCTGTGCGGATTCGATCGGCACTCATCACGGGGCATCCGTACAACCCACCTCCGATAGCTCGGATTTCGGCACCCCGGGGTATCAATTTGCAGGTCTATCTGCTAGCCCTGTTCGAGGCCCAAACCAGGAGGCGCACTGGCCAGGCGGGCCCCTGTCCGCTACCTCTTTTTGGCGCCGGCAATGAGAACTCGTGGTCCGGACTGGTGGTGTCAATGGCGAAGCAAAATATGGATGCCGCTGTGCCGGTGACGGCAACGCAGAATCGCATCCGTCAAATCAAGTCGGCAATCAAAAGGCTCGCCGATGAAGGTTTGGTACTCCGTGACGTCGGAGACGTGGACAATCCAGCGCCATTGATGTTGCTGCATGAATCCGGGCTACTAGATCCAGAAAGAAATGAGTATCACATTCCGGATCGACACGAGCGGCCTCCGGCGATTATATCTGTGCCGGTGCACTTCTTCACGAGTGGGTGGGTGTACCTACTCACACCCTCGGAGATCCGCATGTACCTTGTGCTGCGACACCTAGCCGGGCGCTTTCCCGGGGCGCATGAGGGGCGGGGGGTGTACTGCACGGAGCGGGACAGGGAATGGCTGTACAACATCACGCGAGACATCTATGAATCGCATCTAATGCTCGCTAGGTTTGGCTTGATTGAAAAGGTTGAGAATCCTCTGCGGCACCGTGATGGGAAAGTAGTGAACTTCGGAGAGTTTCTGAGTAGGGGAGGTGTGGTTCCGCCTCACCGATTCAAACTAGCTTCCGACTCCGTACTCTTTGATTCGGCGCTTGATCGAATCCGTAAGGCGCTCATGAATTACCCGCCAAGTTTCGCGCAGATGACGCAGGGTCTTTCACGTCCACCTCGCTGATTTAGCCCCTCCCGTGATGTTCGTGGATCACACCCATCCCCGGGGCTCCCCACTCGTTCCGTCCGCAGCACGTGACCGGCTGACAGGAGAAAATGATGTACGTGCTCGCAGGCGCTAACTGGCAAGCCGTTCGATTGTTCTAACCGATGCCAAGCCCTATAGGTATGAGTGCGTTATGCTTCAAATCGACAGATTCGAGAATTCATTCAACACTGCATGGTCGAAGTGGAGTATGAAATCTCGGGATACAGTGGCAGACTTGAGGGGAGTTTCTGGGGTGAGAATAACCGAGCGACCGTTCAGCCCCACTCCCAAAACTCTGGGAAGCTGTTCCCTGATGCGGAAGAAGTCCTTATGCTTCGCAACTTGCAGGTCGGTCAGACGTCCATCGCCATGAACAATGCAGTTCCGTAGATCGATGACGGCGTTGAAATCCTGAGTTGGCTTGTCGCCAGTGATGTTCACTCCGAAGGCAGAGGACAGCCATTTGCGTCTGGATTCCCACGATCGGTAGATGGAATCTTCAACCTCGGCATGCAGCTTTCTCCCCAAAGGAAGGCTCATGGCTTGGTCTGAATCGAAAAGACGCTTAAGCACCTTGTCTACGTGAGCCTCAACCAGTGTGGCACAAGATACGACGGAGGATCGAATACCGTCATAATCCCCTTCATTGTATAGACGGGTGCCGAGTGGGGTGATTCTCCTCAGTGAATTCTCGCCGCTATCTGTGAGTCTCCACGAATTCAATTCTGTTGCCCCCACTCATATGCGCCCTTATTGATAGGGCGTCCGCTGATCACGGAGTTGACAACTGACCTGTTGAGCGTGCCCTGGCGTCCCATAGACGCCGCTATGCCGTGCTCTGAGATGGCCGTCGTCTCTCTGAGTAGAGACATTGCCATGTCGTCGGTGAAAAGGCCGAACTTTGCTGACACCCAGGCGGCCTCGGCTCTGACGATTTCGTGTCGGTCATTACACTGGCCTTGAGCCCAGTCGAGAACCCATTTGGCATCAGCGGTGTCACATGCAGGAAGTTTTCCCGCCACGTGAAGGAGCCAAATACGGGCCCATGGGCCAACTTTCCCAGCCTGCACTATGCTACGAAGCAGTGACCAATTCTCGGTTGCCTCGTCGAATCCCTTCATGCGGCTGAGGACGTACTTGCAGACCCGTTCAAGCCGCAACGGGTCTCGGTATATAAGATCTGTGAAGACCTGGGCGTCGATACGCCGATCTTTCTGAAGAGCTGTCAGTGCATACGGAATCATCTTGCGTAGTGCTACTTCGGCTTGATTCTCCGTGTCAGGTTTTCCCCGCTTTGTATGACTGTGCCAGTCGTCAACTATGCGATGCATGGAAGCAATGAGTGCTTCCTCTTCAGCCGGGAGTATCTCCACGAATTCGACGTCGTAGTCACTGCCAGCTAGTTGAACCAAAGTGAGCTTCGCCTTCGCTCGGTCCAGGTACCGCTGCTGGAGTTCCCGTTCTTTGTCAAGGCGTTCCTTGTACCGATCTACCCTGAAGATTTTTGTTTTATCCGAGGACAGGATCAGCCCCAAATCGCGGGCGTATTCCGCTGCGTATTCGATTACCTCATTTGCGGCGTCCCAGCTGTCGACTCTGACACGAAAGTCGTCTGCGTACCGCAAGATGTCCAACTTGTGCCGCATCAGACGACGCTCCAGAACGCTCAGGTAGAGGTCAGCAAGCCTGTCGCTGGGCGAAGAAAGTTGAGGAAGCCCTCGATTGTTAAAGGAGCACCTTTCTAGGAAGGAGCGTATCGCCTCAGCCTTATCGGCGTTCATGGTTCGAATTAGAAGTTCACGATGAAGGATTTCGTGATCGATGAACTCGTAACAGGCGGCGATGTCTATTTCGACTACGTACTCACTGGGTGACTGCTTGGCGAAATCTTCATAAGCCTCCCACTTTCCGCCGGCGCGACTGTCGGGCTCTAGATGTTTTTCGATCGAATCTATCAGGGCAACAAATAGGGAGCGGGCTGATACGTCTGGAATGACGATTGGGCGCTGCCCGAACTTCTTTTTGGGCATCGTAATTGTCTCTACTGGGATAGCTGTCCGTGGGCTCGAGGTCAGCCCCACCAGCCCGGCAACCGTCTCGTGTGAATGCTCCAACGACCTGTCAGTTATAAGGGAGGGCAGCCTATCCAGCGGCGTGGCCAGTGTTTTGGCCACTGCCTTGGTGATGTTCAGGTCATTGGTCATGTGATCCCTGCCCTGGCCTTGATCTGCTGAGTAAGAATAGGATGGCAGGCTGGGAACGTGCAGTCACGTTGACCAGAGGGCAAGATGAGTTTGGCAAGGAAGGTCCGGCTAGCGTCCGCCTGCTGGGCCTCGGCGCGGTCAGGTTTGCCAGCCAGTTCTGGCCTGAGCCACCGAAAGTCAGCCACGACGGCGGGTGTGCCGGGCGAGCACCCGCCACGTGTGCCTCCAGTAACCTCGTGCTGGCCCTAGCCACGCTTCTCCTATGCGTCGCGGCAGTACTCGTTCCAGCCTGGTCGTTGTCGACGCGGCTGCGGAGCGGGAATTGGTTACGCGGTGTGACCGCGTTCGGTGGGGTTATGGCGCTTGGACCGGTTGCGTACCTCTGGGCTCGGCTGTTCGTCTGGAGGTGTTGCGCGCTGAGCGGCTGGGGCCGCCGCAGCGGTGGCGGAGACATGGAGCGGCGGCGGCCCATGGCCGCCAGCGCGCGCGGGCCGCCGAAGGCGGACCGCCTTGATGAGGTAGAGAAATCCGTAACAGCTCAGCTGCTCAGGCGGTATTCCAGGACGTACGAACCGGCGTCCAGAAGCATCTGGTTGACCTCCACGGGGCGCTCGTCCTCGGTGAAGGCGGTGCGGCAGATCTCCAGGACCGGAGTGCCGGCGGCCAGGTTCAGGGCGGCGCGCTCCTCCTCGCTCGGCATCCGGGCCCGCAACTCCTCGGCGAAGTTGACCGGTTCCGCTCCCAGTTCGGCCAGGCGGGCGTAGATGCCTCCGGGGCCTGGGTTGGGCTCGGAGATCGCCGTTCCTCGGACCAGGTCGGCCGGGAGGTAGGAGGTCGCGATCTGTACCGGGCGGTCCTCGACGGCGTACTTCCGGCTGCGCACGAGGACAGGGGCGCCAGGTTCGAGGTTGAGCAGACGTCCGATCTGGTGTGGGGCCTCGGTCTCGTAGACCTGGACGTCGGTCGCCAGCGGGCGCCGGTCGACGTCGGCGGCCCAGATGGACTGTCCCGAGGACCAGCGGGACTTGGACAGACGGTCATTCGCCACTCGCCGGATCGGCCGGAACTCCCTGACGTAGGTGCCGGAGCCGGGGCGGGCGTACGCGAGTCCCTCGGTCACGAGGATCTTGAGGGCCTGGTTGGCGGTCATCTTGGCTACGCCGTACGTCTTCACCAGGGAGGGTTCACCGGGCAGCCGATCGCCCGGCTGTAGGTCACCGGATTCGATCCGCGCCCGGAGATCGTCGGCGATCTGCCGCGCAGTCTCGGGCATTGTCTCTCCACTCCTCGATGCTCCCTAGGGTGGTCAGCCTACCCGCCACCCCCTGCCGGACGCACGAACGCATACCCGATCGTTCCCCCGACTCACGGCTATCCGCAGGTCTCGTTGACATCCTTAGGGAGGTCTAGTTTTAATCTCCCTAGGGAGGTAAAGACTCCCTGAAGAAGGGCGGCGCCCCTACCGCCAAGCAGATGCGCCGCCCCACCCCTCTTCCAAGGGAGCCTCCATCATGCCTGTCTCGCTGATCCACCCCGACCGCCGGACCGGGGTCCCGGCGCCGAAGATCGTCCGCCGTTCCGTCCGCACCTGCCCGGTGTGCGGCAAGGCACGCTGCCAGGACCCGGCCGCCTGCCGTACGGCCTTCGGCACCACCGAGTGGCTGGAGTGCCCTGCCTGCGCGGGCAGCGGCTACGACACCACCGGTTTCCAGCTCTACTGCCCCGACTGCGGCGGCGCGAAGGTCCTGGAAGTCGAGATCATCGACACTCCGGGGGTGGGCGAGTGACGGCCTTCCCGATAGCCCCGGAGGCCGTGGCCGGTCCTGCGGCCGCCGTGGGCACCGACCCGGTGACCCTGGCTGATCTGCTGCGGGTCGCTTCGGCGCCCGGCTTCGACCGCTGGCGCGAGCAGGTTCGCCGTACAGGGGGCTGCTCGGATCCGATCCACCTTTCCGGCACGTCCGTCACCCGGGACGTACGGACCGGGGACGTCCTCCACTCTTACTCCACGGCCGAGGAGCCGGGCGGCCGTTTGCGGGTGGCCTGCGGGAACCGGCGTGCCTCCCGCTGTCCCTCGTGCGCCTGGACGTACGCGGGAGACGCGTACCACCTGATACGGGCCGGGCTCACCGGGGACCCTCGCATGGGCGTCCCTGACGGTGTACGTGTCCACCCGGGCGTCTTCGCCACCCTCACCGCGCCCTCCTTCGGCCCGGTCCACAACCGCCCCGACACCGGCCGCTGCCGCTGCGGTGTCGTCCACGCCGACGACGCCCCCGAACTCGGCACGGCGCTGGACGCGGACACATACGACTACGCCGGGGCCGTCCTGTGGAACAACCACGCCGGTGACCTCTGGCGCCGGTTCACGATCTACCTGCGCCGGGAGATCGCCGCCCGGGCCGGGATCACCCAAGCCACGCTGCGGGAGGTCTGCCGGATCTCCTTCGGCAAGGTCGCCGAGTTCCAGAAGCGCGGTGCGATCCACTTCCATGCCATCGTGCGCCTGGACGGTCCGGCCGGTCCCGACGACATCCCGCCCGCGTGGGCGAGCACCGGCTTGCTCGGCGATGCGATCCGTGCCGCCGCCGGTCGCGTCCGTGTCCCTGTCCGGGCCGCCGGAGACTTCCCAGCGCGTGTCCTGCGCTGGGGCGCGCAGGTGGACGTACGAGCGATCGGGACCGACGGACAGGAACTCAGCGAGTCGGCCGTAGCCGCCTACGTGGCGAAGTACGCCACCAAGGCGGCCGAGTCCACCGGCACGGTGGATCGCCGGATCGGGGAGCTCTCGGAACTCGACAAGAGGCCCGGCCTGCTCGGTCACACCCGTCGCCTTCTCCAGGCGTGTCATGCACTTGACCAGCACTACCCCGACCGGAAGCTCTGGGCCTGGGCCCACATGCTCGGCTTCCGTGGCCACTTCCTCACCAAGTCCCGCCGCTACTCCTCGACCTTCGCCGAGCGCCGCCAGGTCCGCGCCGACTTCCGCGCCCGCCAGGAACGGCGGGAGAGGGGCCTGCCCGAGGACCCTGCCGACGCGGAGGGCTCCACGCTCGTGCTCGCCCACTGGTCCTACGCCGGGCACGGCCACACCCCCGGCGAATCCTGGCTCGCCGCAACGATCGCAAAGGAGATCCGACTGAACCGAGAGACCGCACGTGAAGCCCTGGCGGACATGCCCGAACCGGAGATGGCGGGGAGGCGCTGACCGTGGATCGTCTGCTCACCGTGCAGGAAGTCGCCGAACGACTCGGCACCGGCGTCCGGTTCCCGCGCCGCCTCGTCGAAGAACGCCGCATCACCTTCGTGAAGGTCGGCCGACACGTCCGGATCCCTGAATGGGCCTTGGCAGCGTACGTGTCCGAACACACGGTGCAGCCGATCGCCCTGCCGCCCAACGGCCTCGGGAGGGCTGCCTGATGGCTGGCAAGCGCAAGACGCGCAGGGCGTTCGGCCGTGTCCGCAAGCTCCCGTCCGGCCGCTTCCAAGCGCGCTATCCGGGACCTGACGGTGTGCTGCGACCTGCGGACCGTACGTTCGCCACCTCGACCGATGCCGACCGGTGGCTTGCCCGGAAGCGCATCGAGATCGAAGAGGGGCGCTGGCTCGACCCGGCTGAAGGGCAGACCACCGTACGGGACTGGGCGGCTCGGTGGCTCGCCGCCGTCTCCCCGCAGCTCAAGCACAAGACCCAAGCCTCCTACCGGTCCCTGATCAGCTCCCTGATCGTCCCGGCGCTCGGTGACCGTGAGCTGTCCGGCCTCCGGCCGATCACGGTGGCGGAGTGGGTCGGCGGCATGAAGTCCAAGGGACTCAGCGCGTCACGCACCCGGCAGGCGTACCGGGTCCTGTCGCAGATCATGCGGGCTGCCGTCGACAACGACATGATCCCGCAGACGCCGTGCCGGGGCGTGAAGCTGCCTCGGATGCCGCAGACCGAGCCGCACATCCTCACCCCGCTCGAAGCCTCCCGGATCGTGCGGAGTGCCGCCAAGCCTCATGACCTGCTGATCGCGCTGCTCGCGTACGCGGGCCTGCGAGTCGGTGAGGCGTTCGCCCTCCGGCGCGTGGACATCGACGTGTCCGGCGGCCTCGTCCTGGTGGACGGGAACCTGGCCGAAGCGAACGGCACCTTGGTCTTCGACACCCCGAAGTCGCATCAGAAGCGGCTCCTTCGCGTTGGCCCTTCACTGGCGCAGCGGCTCGGCCGGCACCTGGAGACTCTGCCCGGTGGGGATGACGCGCTCCTGTTCACCACGCCCGGCGGGAAGCCGCTTCGCTACAACCAGTGGCGCAAGGCGTACTTCGACCCCGCCGTGTCGTCGGCCGGGCTGACCGGCGTGACTCCGCATGACCTCCGGGCCTCGCATGGGACCTGGGTCGCCGACCGGTACGGCGTGATGACCGCTGCCCACCGGCTCGGCCACTCGAACGCGAGCGTCACCACCCGGCACTACGCCCGGCCGGTCGCCGGTCGCGATGACCAGGTGGCCGAAGCGGCCGACTCTTGGCTCAGCGGGCACGAGCACGAGCCTGGGGCACGCAGCGGGCACAATGACGATGACGACGGGTCCGCCGGAGTGCTGGCATCCGTCTGACCTGCGGCGGAGCGGCCGGGCCGCCGTACCGCCGAGAGATCTTGAAAACCGTCGTGGCAGCGATGTCACCGAGGGTTCAAATCCCTCAGCCTCCGCCCAGGTGAGAGAACGAGCACGCCAGAAGGGGGCCCCGATCCAAGGGGTGCCCCTTCTGTGCTGGCGTTGTCTCACTCCGCCCCGACGGGCGCGGTCACCGTCTTCGCCGTCCCTCCGCACCGCCCTGGAGATCTCTCCTGGAACGTCATCCGCATGGCTTGAGAAGGGGCGGGACGGCCGAGCGGGAACGGCCGCCGCCGTTGCCGCTCGGTGTCACTCAACGGGACGATTCCTAGTGGTCGTTGAAGTACACGTAATACTCGGAATCTGTATTGTCCGAGGGCTCCTTCGAGACCGAGAAGCCAATGTCGTGGTTTTCCGGAAGGTTGTAAACGCCGCCGTCCGACGCGTGCCGGTAACTGCACTTCCCGTCGTTCTTGGTGTCGGTGAGGCTGTACAAGAACTTGCCGGTCATGTGGTCGAAGACGTTCACCCACGCCTTCTTGCCGTCGGCCTTGGTGTCGCAGACCTTCACATGGTCGCCGTTCTCCTCGAAGTAGGCCGACGCGGCCCTGCCGCCGTCATACAGCGGCCCGTGGTCCCAGGAAATCGCCTGAGCAGAGCCCGGCGCCATGGCCACTGCGAACGCCGCCATGGCCAGTGCGGATACTCCGCCCTGAACGATTCTCTTGATGCGCAATTCATTCTCCCCTGGTTCTACGGTTACGGCCGTATGAAGCTAACAGTAGAAGACGGGTTCTTTGCCGGCCGGATCGCTTGTAAGGCGAACTTAACGAGAAGGCGTGACAATTCGCGGATAATTTTCCCGGCGTTGAACGCTTTTAGCGTCTAACGGCCGTGGAGGGATGATCGGGACTTATCGCGCTTCCGGGTCGCTGTTGATCCCGACGGTCAGGGAACTCTTCTAGTGGTGTGAGCCCGCAGGAGGCGCACCAGGGCGGGCGGGGTGGGCGCGGACCGAGTCGTCTTACGGGCCCGTCGCTTGAGGCCCCTGGTGTCGTACGACTCCCCGCTGTCCGTCCAGGCGGAGCCGACGCGGGGAGTGCTGCCGGACAGCACCGGTTCGCCCCAGCCCTCGTCCGGCAGCGTGCAGGCCGACGCGAGGCGGCGGGGCGGATGGCCGCGTAGTAGAGGCAGCCGAAGGAAGCTCCGGCCGTGATCTGGCCGAAATCGTATGGTGCCTGCCGTCGTTGCAGGTCACAGCCGGGAAATGAGGCGCGATCCGGCGGCTGCTCGCGAGATTGAGCCGAAAGTGGGCTTTTAGCTGAAGCTAAAGGTGGGATCCTGAGACTGTGAAGCGAGGAGTGAGGCCAGGAAGGCGACCCGCTTAGTTTGGAGTGATGCATCTTGCCGTGGAAGAGCAGAGGTGTGAGGGCGGAGGCCGCCGACGCCGCCGGTGAGCGGCTCGCTCGGCAGGCCACCGTGGAGGTGGCCGGGGTGTTGGGCAAGCGCGACATGAGCCGGGCTGACCTCGCCAGGCTGATGGGTGTGAGCCCGGGCCGGGTGAGTCAGATCCTCTCCGGCGACGAGAATCTGACGCTGCGCAGTCTTGCTGCTGTGGCGGAGGCGCTTGAACTCGACGTGAGAATCAGCTTCGCCGAGCCCAAGGCCGTCCCGCAGGACGTGACCACGATGCGGCACGGCGGTTCCGACGCGTACGTCTATACCCATTGAAGAGGGGGGCGCGTCACAGATGTGGCGCGGGGGCCTCTGCGAGCGGTTCGATGGCCATCGCCGTCTGCCGGATCCGCATGAGGTCCCTGTCGCCGCTGCGCTTCCCGTGCTTGTAGCCGAATTCGAGCATCTGCACGCAGGCTTCCTTGGCCTTGGCCAGGGCCTGCCGGCAGTCCTCCGTCTCCTCTTTCGTCCGGCTGTGCAGCTCTTTGGGGAAGTCCTGAAGTTCTCGCTGCCGTCTGTTCGCCTCGACTTCGGCCTCGACCTTCGTGGCCTCGTCCAGTAGCGCCACCACGTCTTCGTACAGACCGTCGATGGCCGCCTTGTCCTTGGTCTGCAGGGCACAGCCGCACAGGTGCGCGCGGGCGTCGAAGGCGAACATGCGGAGTTGCGCGATGTCCTGGAAGTCCCGGACCATCCGTTCGCAGTGGCAGTACATGTCGTGGACCAGCCGCCGTTCCAGGTGGCCGAGCAGCACGGCGATTCCCAGGGTGATCACGGCGACGAAAGGCGGGGTGGACTGCTGGTTCTGCTGCTGGCGGACCCGCGGGGCCAGCGCGCCCCCGGCGGCGGCCGCGGCCACGGCGGGCGGTACGTCGGCGGCGTGGGGCAGCAGGAGCGTGATGGTGATCAGCGCCGCGGCGCAGGTGCAGGCCATGATCGTGCCGCACAGTGCCATCGACCGCGTGGTCCCCAGCAGGCGGCCCTTCTCGGCGAACCGGTACACCAGCGAGATCCAGGTGACCAGCGCGCAGAGCCCCATGGGTAACACGAAGTGTGCGAACCACCCCTGTGCATAGAGCTCGTGCACGACTCCCCCTGGTCCCGCTCTGATGTCGCTGTCACGGTTGCCGAGCGTCCGGTCATGGGGAGAGCGGGAAACCGGATTCACTGTCCGCCTGGGTGCGGAAGCGCCGACCAGTGGCCGTGCCATCCCCTCACGGAGCGTCTCGTCGCGCCCTCACGATAGTCCCACTGAAACGCGTAGCGCACAGGTCACTTTCTGTACAACTTGGGGTCGTGACGGCGGTGTCGCCGCTGATGGTGGCCGAAAGTAAGAGGTAGGCGAGCCCTTTTAAACCTTCCGTGCGCCCTCGCCACGCGCGCTGCGCTCACGCACCTCAATCATGCTTGCGTGGTAATGAGCCGGGTTGTGTGGTTCGCCGATCATCGGGCTGGGCAACTCTGGTTGCGCGTCTCTCCGAGTCTTGTCGACCGTGGAGGAAGTGATTCATTGATTCCAGGGGACGGTTGAGGTCATACGGCCGTGCGGTGGTACTGGGGTGCCGCCGCACCGCCTTGTCCGCGGTCGTGCGACCTTGACAGCGTCGAATTATCTGACGGATAGTCAGAAAGCTTTCGGCCCGGATGTGCGACGCCGTCGAGCGAAGGGGAGACCGCTGCCCATGCACCTCGCCCCCACCCCCCGCCAGCGGCGGCTGCGCGAGGAACTCCGCGGCTACTTCCGCGATCTGATCAGCCCCGAGACGCGCACCGCGCTGCTGAATGACCCGGCCCTGCAGCGGCAACTGCTGCGGCGCATCGGCGCCGACGGTCTGCTGGGGCTCGGCTGGCCCGTCGAGTACGGCGGCCAAGGGCGCGGCCCCGACGAGCAGTTCGTCTTCTTCGACGAGGCGTACCGGGCCGGCGCGCCGGTCTCCATGGTCACGCTCAACACCGTCGGCCCGACCCTGATGAAGTACGGCACCGAGGAGCAGAAGCGGACCTTCCTGCCGCGCATCCTCAGCGGCGAAGTCGTCTTCGCCATCGGCTACTCGGAGCCGGAGGCCGGCACGGACCTCGCCTCCCTGCGCACCAGGGCCGTACGGGACGGCGACGACTGGCTGATCGACGGCGCCAAGACCTTCACCAGCAACGCGCACAACGCCGACTGGATCTGGCTGGCCTGCCGCACCGATCCGGCGGCCCGCAAACACGAGGGCATCTCCATCATCCTGGTGCCGACCGACACTCCCGGCTTCTCCTGGACGCCGATCGAGACGGTGGCGGGGCTGACCACCACGGCGACGTACTACGACTCGGTCCGCGTCCCGGCCGACCACCTCGTGGGTGAGGAGAACGGCGGCTGGGGACTGATCACCAACCAGCTCAACCACGAGCGGGTCGCGCTCGCCGCCATCGGTATGCAGGCCGAGGACTTCTACCAGGCGGCGCTCGCCCACGCCCGCACGCCGGATCCGCAGACCGGCGTGCGCCCCGCCGACCAGCCCTGGGTGCGGTCCCGGCTCGCCGAGGCGTACGCCCGGCTGGCGGCCACCCGGCTGCTCAACTGGCGGCTGGTGGGGGATGTGGGGGCGGGGACGCTGAGCCCGGGCGATGCGAGCGGAGTCAAGTTCGCGGGAACCGAAAGCGCCGTCGAGGTGTACAGGATGTGTCAGGAGATTGTGGGGGAAGCGGGGCTGATCCGGGCGGGATCGCCGGGCGCGTTCGGCGACGGCGAGCTCGAGCGGATGAACCGGGCCGCGCAGATCAACACCTTCGGGGGCGGTGCGAGTGAGGTACAGCGGGAAATCGTGGCCACGATGCGGCTCGGCATGCGGCGGGGGCAGCGATGACTGGTGAGCGGACGGTCGGTGAGGGGGCCGCCGGTGAGCGGACGGATGGTGGCGGCTCCTGCGCTGATGACTTTTACGGGCGGCTGCGGGCGTACGAGGGCCGGGCGGCTGCGTCCCGGGGCGAGGGCAAGGATCCGGTCAACGAGCCGATGATCAGGCACTGGTGCGAGGCGATGGGCGACACCAATCCCGCCTATCCGGCCATCGCACCGCCGACGATGCTGCAGGTGTGGACGATGGGCGGGCTGTCCGGCCATGTGGGCGGCTCGGCCCGGTCCGAGGCGTACGACGAGCTGTTGGCCCTCCTCGACGGGGCGGGCTGCACCTCGGTTGTCGCCACGGACTGCGAGCAGGAGTATCTGCGCCCTTTGCGGCCGGGCGATCGGATCACCTTCGACGCGGTGATCGAGTCGGTCTCGCCCCGCAAGACCACCAAACTGGGCTCCGGCCATTTCGTCACGACGCGTATGGACATCCGGGCGGGTGGGGAGCTGGTCGGAAATCACCGCTTCCGCATCCTCAAGTACGCCCCGACGCGGCGGGCAGCCGAGGCGAAGGAGGCGCGGCGGCCGCGCCCCGTGATCAACCGTGACAACGCCGGTTTCTGGGCGGGGGTCGCCGAGCACAGACTGCTCATCCAGCGCTGCACGGACTGCGGGACACTCCGCTTCCCCTGGCTCCCCGGATGCGGTGCGTGCGGCTGCCAGGAGTGGGAGACGGTCGAGGCGTCGGGCGGCGGGACGGTGTTCAGCTATGTCGTCATGCACCACCCGCCGTTCCCGGCCTTCGACCCTCCGTACGCCGTAGGCCTGATCGAGCTCGCGGAAGGGGTGCGGATGATCAGCAACATCACGGGGGTGCCGTACGACAAGGTCCGCATCGGGATGCCCGTCGAGCTGGAATTCATCCGCGTGGACGCCGATTTGGAGCTTCCCGTCTTCCGAGGGGCGGTGGCCTGATGGACTTCGCGCCCACCGAGGAGCAGCGAGCCGCGCGCGAGCTGGCGGCCGAGATCTTCGGCGACCTGTCCACCCACGAGCGGCTGTCCGCCCTCGGCACCGGCACGGACGCCGAGCTGTGGAAGGCGCTGTGCGCCGCGGGGCTTCCGGCCGCTGTGGAGGAGATCGGCCTGGTCGGGCTCGTTCTGCTGCTGGAGGAGCAGGGCAGGACCACCGCCCAGGTGCCGCTCGCGGTGACATGTGCGTACGGACTGCTGCCGGTGGCCGTCCATGGCACGGCGGAGCAGCGCGACCGGCTGCTGCCCGCCCTGCGGGAGGGCACCGCGGTGGCGACGGGCGCGTTCGGCTCGGGGGTGGCCACCGCTCGTCGGACGGCGCATGGCTGGCGGCTGAGCGGCGCCTTCCCCGCCGTGCCCTGGCTCCGGGCGGCGACCCATGTCCTGGTGCCGGCCGATGTCGTGGTGTGGGCCCATGAGGCGGAGGCGGCCCAGGGTACGGACGCGGGCCCCGCAGCCTCTGCGGGGTTACGGGCGGAACCGCGCTGCTTCCTGGTCGACGTCCACGCCGCCGGGACCGAAGCCGCCGGGACCGTCGCGGACGGGGCCGGCGCCGTTCTGGTCGAGGCCGTTGAGACCACCGCGCCGTGGGCGGCGGGCCGGCTGACCCTGGACGGCGCGCCCGCCGAGTTGCTTGGTGGCGAGGGGACCCATGCCGATGTGCTCGGCCGGGCCCGCGCCGCGTTCGCCGGGCTGCAGGCCGGGGTCTGCCGGGGCTCGCTCGACCGAGTGGTCCACCACACCGCGGTCCGCGAGCAGTTCGGCCGCCCGCTCTCCACCCATCAGGGCGTGCTGATGCGCGCGGCGGACGCCCATATGGACACCGAGGCCATCCGGGTCACGGCGTACGAGGCGGCCTGGCGCTACGACCAGGGCCTGCCCGCCGCCACCCATGCGCTCACCGCGGCGTGGTGGGCCTGTGAGGCGGGCAAGCGGGTGGTGCACTCGGGCCAGCATCTGCACGGCGGCATCGGCGCCGATGTGGAGCACCCGGTCCACCGGCACTTTCTGTGGGGCCGGCAGCTGGACGCGTATCTCGGACCGGCGCCCGCGCTCCTGGCCGAGCTGGGCGATGAGCTGACGGGGGTGGCCGAATGACGGTCCGCGTCGGCGACGAGCTGCCACCGCTGCGTATTCCGATCACCCGGACACTCATCGTCTCCGGCGCGATCGCCTCCCGCGATTACCAGGACGTCCACCACGATGCCGAGGCGGCCAAGGAGAAGGGCTCCCCGGACATCTTTATGAACATCCTGACGACCAATGGCCTGGTCGGCCGGTACATCACGGATCACTTCGGGCCGCACGTCCGGCTGCAGAAGGTCGCCATCCGGCTTGGCGCACCCAACTATCCCGGGGACGAGATGGTGCTGACCGGGCAGGTCACGGCGGTCATCGACGGCACCGCGGAGGTCTCGGTGACCGGGCGCAACGGCATCGGGAACCACGTCATGGGCAAGGTCACCGTGCGGCTGTCCCTGGATTTCCCAGCGAGCGCGACGGACTCACCACAGCGCGAGGCGGACTCCGCACAGCGCGAGGCAGACTCTCCGCGGGGGGAGGCACGATGAGCGTCCGCGGAGCCGACACGCTCGGCGGCCGGGCGGCCGTCGTGGGCATCGGGGCCACCGAGTTCTCCAAGGACTCCGGCCGCAGCGAGCTGAAACTGGCCGTCGAGGCCGTGCAGACCGCCCTGGACGACGCCGGACTCACCCCCGCCGACGTCGACGGGCTGGTCACCTTCACCATGGACACCAGCCCCGAGATCACCGTGGCGCAGGCGTGCGGCATCGGCGAGCTCTCGTTCTTCTCCCGCGTCCACTACGGCGGGGGAGCCGCCTGCGCCACCGTCCAGCAGGCCGCGCTCGCCGTGGCCACGGGCGTCGCCGACGTCGTGGTCTGCTACCGCGCGTTCAATGAGCGCTCCGGCCGCCGCTTCGGGTCCGGGGTGCAGCACCGTGAGCCGTCGGCCGAGGGCACCGCGCTCGGCTGGGCGCTGCCCTTCGGCCTGCTGACCCCCGCCTCCTGGGTCGCCATGGTCGCGCAGCGCTATCTGCACAGCTACGGCCTGGCTCCGGACGTCTTCGGTCATGTGGCCGTCGTGGACCGCCGCCACGCCGCCACCAACCCGGCCGCGTACTTCTACGGCAAGCCGATCACCCTCGCCGACCACGCCGCCTCCCGCTGGATCGTCGAGCCGCTGCGGCTGCTGGACTGCTGCCAGGAAACCGACGGCGGCCAGGCCCTCGTGGTCACCAGCGTCGAGCGGGCGCGTGATCTGCCGCGTCCGCCCGCCGTGATCACCGCCGCGGCGCAGGGTGCGGGCCGGGGGCAGGAGCAGATGACGAGCTTCTACCGGGACGATCTGACCGGCCTGCCCGAGATGGGAGTGGTCGCGCGCCAGCTGTGGCGCAGCAGCGGGCTGACCCCTGACGACATCGACGTGGGCATCCTCTACGACCACTTCACGCCGTTTGTGCTGATGCAGCTGGAGGAGTTCGGCTTCTGCGGGCGGGGGGAGGCCCCGGGCTTTGTCGCCGACGGCGCGCTGCCGCTCAACACCCATGGCGGCCAGCTCGGGGAGGCGTATCTGCACGGGATGAACGGGATAGCCGAAGCGGTCCGCCAGATACGCGGCACCTCCGTGAACCAGGTCCCGCACGCGGCCCGCGTCCTGGTCACGGCGGGCACCGGGGTACCGACATCCGGGCTGCTCATCGGGGCAGACGGCTGAACCGTGCGCGTGTCTGCGGGCCCGGTCCCCCCACCGGCACCTTGACTCCTCATATGGACCGAAGAAAGAAGATCAGATGGAAGATCGTCGGATGCGCGATCGGCCTGTCCGCGACGCTGGCCACGCTGATCGTCGGCGCCCCTTCCGCCGCCTCCTCTCCGGCGGCAGCCCCCGGCTTCGCCCCGGCGGCAGTGCCCGGCTTCTCGCCGGCGGCAGTCCCCGGCTTTTCCCCGGCGGTGGCCCTCCCCGACCCACGGCCGCTGGGCGCCAAGGTCTTCCAGGGCTGGGCCTTCGACACCTGCCAGGCCCCCTCGCTCGCGACCCTGCGCGCGTGGAGCAGCTCCAAGTACCGGGCGGTCGGCGTCTACTACGGCGGCCGTGGCCGGGCCTGCCCGAACCAGCCGAACCTCACCGTCTCCTGGATGCGGGGGACTCGTGACATCGGCTGGCGGGTGCTGCCCATCTACGTCGGCTCCCAGTCCCCCTGTGTCCGCAACACGAACAAGAAGCACGTCACCATCGGCAGCAAGCCCACCTCGCAGGGGCGCGAGGAAGGCAAGGACGCGGTCAAGCGCGCCAAGGCGCTGGCCATCAAGAAGCGCAGCGCGCTCTACCTCGACATGGAGGCGTACGACCAGACGCGCACCAGCTGTGCCAAGACCACCCTCTCCTTCATTCGCGGCTGGTGCCGTGAAGTGCGCTCACACGGCTACTTCCCGGGCTTCTACAGCAGCGCCGAGTCGGGGGTGCTGCATCTGGAGAAGGCCCGGGAGGCCGGTAAACACCACCTCCCCTCCGTGATGTGGTTCGCGCGGTGGAGCGGGAAGGCGTCGCTGTCCGGTGAACCGGTCCTGCCCAAGAGCGCCTGGCATCCGCACCGCCGTATCCACCAGTACGTAGGCAATGTCACCGAGAAGCACGGCGGCCGGACCCTGCATATCGACCGCAACAAGGTCGACGCACCCGTGGCGATCATCGGCTGACTCCCCCGCCCCGCCCCACCCTTGGGGCACAACCCTGACGTCGTCTGCGCCGCCCCTCCCCCCGCAGGAGGTGGTGCCAGCCCTACCCCTACAACCTGAGGGTGAGGCGGCTTCGGCACTTACGGCCGATCCCCGGCCCGCGGCCCGCTCCTAGCGTGGGAGGTATGACCACGAGTGTGTGCAACGGCGCGTCCACCGCCGCGTTCCCGTGCTTCGCGTCGTATGTGCGGGCGCGCGGGCCGGTGCTGCTGCGCACCGCCCGCGCGTTGAGCGCGAACGCCTGGGACGCGGAGGACCTGCTGCAGACCGCACTGGCCAAGACGTATCTGGCGTGGGAGCGGATAGAGGACCACAACGCGCTGGACGGCTATGTCCGCCGGGCGCTGGTGAACACGCGGACCTCGCAGTGGCGTAAGCGCAAGGTCGACGAGTTTGTGTGCGAGGAGATGCCCGAGCCGGATCCGGTCCCCGCTCCGGACCCCGCCGAACAGCAGGTGTTGCGGGACGCGATGTGGCGCGCGGTGCTGCGGCTGCCGGACCGGCAGCGGGCCATGGTCGTCCTCAGGTATTACGAGGACCTGAGCGAGGCTCAGACGGCCGAGGTGCTGGGAGTGTCCGTGGGCACGGTCAAGAGCGCCGTCTCGCGCGCCCTCGGCAAACTGCGCGAGGACCCGGCCCTCACCCGGGCTGCCTGAGCCACTCGCTTGAGCCATCTGCTTGAGCCATTTGCTGAGCCACCTGCCCGAGCCAGGGGAGCGGGTCCGGTGTGGTGACCACCGAGTAGTGACATACCGCCCGGTCGGCTGCACAATCGGCGGACACCTTGACCCGCGTGTAAACCCGCACCCTGGAGGCCCCGGTGTTCAGCACGATGCAGGACGTACCGCTGACCGTGACCCGCATCCTCGTCCATGGGGCGCTCGCGCATGGCAAGGCTCAGGTCGTCACCTGGACCGGTGACGGCGAGCCGCAGCGCCGTACCTTCCGCGAGGTGGGCCTGCGGTCCATCCAGCTCGCGAACGCCCTGCATGACGAGCTCGGCGTCGAAGAGGGCCAGGTCGTGGGCTCGCTCATGTGGAACAACTGTGAGCATCTGGAAGCGTATCTGGCGGTGCCCTCGATGGGCGCCGTACTGCACACCCTCAATCTGCGTCTGCCCGCCGCCCAGCTGACCTGGGTCGTCAATCACGCCGCGGACCGCGTGATCATCGTCAACGGCTCGCTGCTGCCGCTGCTCGCGCCGCTTCTGCCGGGGCTGAAGTCCGTCGAGCACGTGGTCGTGGCCGGGCCGGGAGACCGTTCCGTACTGGACGGCTGCCGGGCCACCGTCCACGACTACGAGGAGCTGATCGAGGGCCGTCCCGTGCGCTACCCGTGGCCCGTCATCGACGAGCGCCGGGCGGCGGCGCTGTGCTACACCTCCGGCACGACCGGCGACCCCAAGGGCGTGGCCTACAGCCACCGTTCGATCTATCTGCACTCGATGCAGATCAACAGCGTTGAGGGCTTCGGTATGTCGGGGAAGGAGATGGTGTTGCCTGTGGTGCCGATGTTCCATGCGAACGCGTGGGGCACCACGCACTCCGCCTTCATGACGGGCGCCTCCATCCTGATGCCCGACCGCTTTCTGCAGCCTGGACCGCTCGCCGACATGATCGAAACGGTCCGGCCCACCGTCAGCGCCGCCGTCCCCACCATCTGGCAGGGGCTGCTGGCCGAGCTCGACGCGAGGCCGCGAGACGTGTCCAGTCTGCGCGAGGTCTACATCGGCGGGGCGGCCTGCCCGCCATCCCTGATGAGGGCGTTCGAGGAGCGGCACGGCATCCGGGTCGTGCACGCGTGGGGCATGACGGAGCTCTCGCCGCTCGGGTCCGTGGGCCATCCGCCCGCTGGTCTCACGGCGGAGGAGGAGTGGCGGTACCGGGAGTCCCAGGGCCTGTTCCCGGCTTCGGTGGAGTACCGGCTGACCTCGGCCGACGGCGAGCTCGTGCCCTTGGACGGCACATCGGTGGGCGAGCTGGAGGTGCGCGGCCCGTGGATCGCGGGCGCGTACTTCGGCGGGGCCGAGGGCGAGCCCTTCCGCCCGGAGGACAAGTTCACGCCGGACGGCTGGCTGAAGACCGGCGATGTCGGCGCCATAACGGAGGACGGCTTCCTGACGCTGACGGACCGGGCCAAGGACGTCATCAAGTCGGGCGGCGAATGGATTTCGTCGGTGGAGCTGGAGAACCACCTGATGGCCCACCCCGATGTCGCCGAGGCGGCGGTGGTGGCGGTGCCGGACGAGAAGTGGGGGGAGCGCCCGCTGGCGACAGTGGTGCTCAAGGACGGCTCCGGCGTCGGCTACGAGGCGCTTCGGGCGTTCCTCGCGGAGCGGGTCGCGCACTGGCAGCTGCCGGAGCGCTGGGCGCTGATCGAGGAGGTGCCGAAGACGAGCGTCGGGAAGTTCGACAAGAAGGTCATCCGCAGGCGGTACGCGGACGGTGAGCTGGAAGTCACGCAGCTGTCCTGACCTGCTCCGACCCGTCTCACCCGGCCTGCCCGGGCTGAACGTGACGCGGCTCGGTCGGACCGCCGACAGGGGGGCGCGGATGACCAGCCGCGCCCCCCTGCATGCCCCGATGCGCCCGAAACCATTCAGCGCGTACGGGCGGCACGGACGGTTCGGGCGGTACGCGTGACACGGCCGGGGCGCCCGGCGGCGCCCAGCCAGCCCAGGGCCAGCCAGCAGGCGGCGACGGCGCACACCCCGCTCCAGCCCCAGTGCCCGAACGCCGGCGCGGCGAGCGCGGAGGCGGCCGCTCCGCCGATGAACGCCGCGACGATATAAGCGGTGTTGGCCGTGGCCGGCGAGGCGGTCGCGGTCAGGGCCCGGGTCTGGTTGGCCACCTGTCCCGCCATCAGCCCCGCGTGCAGCAGCACGGCCGCCGCGCACAGCGCCCAGATCCACGAGCCGCCGAGCCAGAACAGCGGTACGGAGACGGCGGCGAGCACGTACGCGAAGCCGACCACCCGGGCCGCCCCGAACCGGTCCACCAGCCCGCCGGCCAGCGGCCCCACGGCGCTCGCGGTCAGCCCGAAGAGGCCGAACAGCCCGGCCGTACCCGTGGACATCCCGTAACCGGGCCCGGTGAGCAGCAGGGCCAGGGCCGTCCACAGGGCGCTCCACGCCCCGTACATCCCGGCCTGCCGCAGACATGCGCTCCGCAGCTCGGCGGAGGCGCCCAGCACCCGCGGCACCCGGGCGATCCCCTTGAGGGCCGCCAGCGGGTCGGTCTTCGTCCGCGGCCGGGTTTCGGCGGGCAGCAGTACGGCGGTCGCCAGGCCGATGAGCGCGGTGAGGCCCGCCGCGCCGAGGAAGACCGCGCGCCAGCCGTACGCCTGACCGGCGAGACCGCCCAGCACCCGCGCCGCGACCACCCCGGCGAACAGCCCCGCGACGACGACGCCGAGGTGGCGACCGCGCCGCGCGGCAGGGGCGCGTTCGGCGACGAGCGGCACCAGTAGCTGCGGTACGACCGTGGCGGCGCTGGCCGCGAACACGGCGGCACCGAGTGCGGGCAGCCCCGGCGCCAGCCCCGCGACGACCAGGGCCGCGGCCGCCGCGGCGGACAGCGCGCCGACCAGGCGGCGGCGGTCGGCGGTGTCGCCGAGGGGTGCGAAGAGCAGCAGCCCGGCCGCGTAGCCGAGCTGGGCGACGGAGGCGATCCACCCGGCGGCCGACGGGGCGACGCCGAGGTCGCGGGCGATGAGGTTGAGGAGCGGCGCGGCGAGGTAGATGTTGGCGGCGGTCACGGCGGTGCACAGGGCGACGACCGCGAGGAACACGCCGGTGGGCGGGCCGTCGCGCCAGGTGCGGGTACGGGTGGCAGGGGCGCGGCTCCCGGCGCCGCTGCCGGTGGGGTGACTGGTCGCGGTCGGTGTCGGTGTGACCGTATTCGTACCCGTCATCGCTGGTAAACCTCCGCGCGGGCTCGCTCCGGGCTGGGTACCGGCTGGCAACTAACTGGTTGGTTGTGAGTCTGTGGGCTCCAGGAGGACGTTGTCAACCAGATAGTTGGTTACTCTGGCTCCATGGCATCGACAAGGGACGCGGAGGCGACCAAAGCCCGGATCTTCGCGGCGGCCACCGCGGAGTTCGCCGCCCACGGCATCGCGGGCGCCCGCATCGATCGCATCGCCCGCGAGGCGAAGGCCAACAAGCAGCTCATCTACGCCTACTTCGGCGACAAGGCCGAGCTGTTCAGGCAGGTGGTCCAACACGCCATGCTGGACCTCGCGGCCGCGGTCCCGCCCGACCCCGAGAACCCGGACGGCTATCTGGACCGGCTGATGGCCTACCACGCCGCGCGCCCCGAGCTGCTGCGGCTGATGCTCTGGGAGGGCCTGGAGTACGGAAGCGGCGGTTTCGAGGTCCAGCGCGAACAGGAGCGCCGGGAGTACTACGCCGCGAAGGCGGCCGCCTTCGCCGCCGCGCAGGAGAAGGGCGCGATCGAGCGGTACCTCCCACCGGAGCACCTGGTGTTCATCATCAGCGCGCTGGCGGGCTGGCCCGTCGCCGTGTCGCAGTTCCGCAATCTGCTCGTCGGCGAGACGGAGGAGGACGCGGCACAGCTGCGCGAATCGCTCCGTACGGCCGTCCGACGCCTCACCGGCACGGACGGGTCATAACGGCCCTGGTCATCACCGGCCCGGGTCATAACCGCACCCACCAGCCAGCCCGGAATGGGCTGGCCAGGGCGGCGGCCACGGCGGTACGGACTCAGTTGTTGCCGATCTTGGCCAGCAGATCCACGATCCGCCCCTGCACCTCCGCGCTCGTCGAGCGCTCCGCGAGGAACAGCACGGTCTCGCCCGAGCTCAGCCGCGACAGGTTGGCCGGATCGATGTCGGCGGAGGTGTAGACGACCAGCGGGGTGCGGTTGAGCAGCCCGTTCCCGCGCAGCCAGTCCACGATCCCGGCCCGGCGGCGGCGCACCTGCATCAGGTCCATGACCACCAGATTCGGCCGCATCTGCGCGGCGAGCGCCACCGCGTCCGCGTCCGTCGCCGCCCTCGCGACCTGCATACCGCGCCGTTCCAGCGTCGCCGTCAGCGCCTCGGAGATCGGCTGGTGCTCCTCGATCAGCAGCACTCGCGGCGGGTGCTGTTCGCTGTCGCGCGGGGCGAGCGCCTTGAACAGGACGGCCGGGTCGGCGCCGTACGCCGCCTCGCGCGACGCCTGGCCCAGCCCCGCCGTCACCAGCACCGGCACCTCCGCGGCGACCGCCGCGGTACGCAGCGACTGCAGCGCCGTACGGGTGATCGGCCCGGTCAGCGGGTCGACGAACAGCGCGGCCGGGTACGCCGCGATCTGCGCGTCCACCTCCTCGCGCGAGTGCACGATCACCGGACGGTAGCCGCGGTCGCTGAGCGCCTGCTGCGTGGACATGTCCGGCGCGGGCCATACGAGCAGCCGGCGCGGGTTGTCCAGCGGCTCGGGCGGCAGTTCGTCGTCGGGCGGCGGGGTGCGGTCGTCGACGATCTCGATGGCGCCGTTCGGCCCGTCCAGCGGCTCCGGGCCCTCGGCGCCCTCGTCGGGCGCGCCGATCGCGAAGGCGCGGCCCCCGGTCTGGGGCGAGCCGGGGCGCCCAGGTCCAGGCCCCTGCTGGGGGCGCGACTGGGCGCGGCCGGCCGGTTCGAGCTCGGCCGAGGCGGCCGAGGCGGCCGGGGCCGCCGCGGCCGCCGGGTCGGACCGGGCCGCCAGCTTGCGCCGCCTGCCCGCGGCCGCGGCCCCGGCCGTGCCGCCGGACGGCGTCTGGGGCTGGCCCTGCGGGTGGTGCGGGTGCTGCTCTGAGACCTGCTGCGCGAACGGCACGCCCTGCCCCAAGGTCCGCACGCTGATCGCGCGCCCCTGCGAGGCGTCGGGGCCCGGCCCGGCCTCGGCAGGCAACTGCTGCGGCCGGCGCTGGGGTTGCGGCGAGGGCTGGGGCTGGGGCTGCGCTGGGCCGCCCGGCCAGGGGCCCGGCTGCGGCGCGCCCTCTTCCATGGCGGGCATCCCGCCGGGCGCCGACTGCTCGTCGGCCAACGGCCGCCGGGCCCGCCGCCGCCCGGTGGGCTGCGGGGCGTCGTCCATCTCGCCCGCGTCGTAGGCGTCGTACGGACCCTCGTCCGTGTCGTACGGGCCGTCCGGCGCGGCCTGCCCGCTCGGGGGCTGGGCCCAGTCGTTCTGCTGCTGTTGGTCGGGGGTGCGTGCGGCGGGGAGGGCGGGCATGGCCGGTCCGCCCTGGACGGCCGGGGGCGTGCCGGGGCCGGGGGC
>NZ_JBSFMM010000107.1:0-38414 GCF_053599555.1 Streptomyces sp. NPDC000941 | reverse complement strand
GACGGCGACACGCCGAAGGGACGGCGTGTCGCCGTCTCAAACTCACCGCAGATCCATGCCTCGACCGCGTACGTCCGGCCGGGGCCGTTGTCCCCTGAACGCATGGGGCGGATGCGGCTCATGGGGCCGCACGGAAGTCGGGTGACGGGGGCTGTTGTCCCGACGCCTGTCTGATGACCCGCGCGGCCACCCCGTGGCACGGTGTGGTACATGGCCCACGACTACCCGTTCGACCCCGAACTCGCCGCGGCCGTCGTCCTGATCCCCCCGGTCGACCTCTCCGACCTGGCCGCCGCGCGGGCCGCGCAGGCGCGTGAGGTCGCCGGGCGGCTCGCGGCCGTGGACGGCGCCGGGGTGGAGGTCGGACAGGCGGTGGCGCCCGGGTGGGAGGGCGCGCCGGACGTGGTGCTGCGTACGTACCGGCCGCTGGGTGCCGCCGGGCCGCTGCCCGCCGTCTACAGCGTCCACGGCGGTGGCTTCATGCTGGGCTCGCCGGACGTGGACCACGCCTTCAACCTGTGGCTGTGCCGTGAGCTCGACGCCGTGGTGGTCTCGCCGGACTACCGGCTGGCGCCCGAACACCCCTTCCCCGTCGGCCTGGAGGACTGTTACGCCGGGTTGTGCCTGCTCGCGAAGGGCGATGCCGGGCTGGAGGTGGCGGCGGACCGGATCGCGGTACTCGGCGACAGCTCCGGGGCGGGCATGGCCACCGCCCTGACGATGCTCGCCCACACCCGCGGCGGCCCCGGGATCCGCTTCCAGGTCCTGTTCAGCCCCGCGCTCGACGACCGGCTGGACACGCCCAGCGCGAGGGCCTTCACCGACACGCCCGTATGGACCCGCCACCTCGCCCTGCAGAGCTGGGAGGCGTATCTGGGGGCCGGGGTGCCCGGTACGGAGGATGTGTCGCCGTACGCGGCCCCCGCCCGGGCGAGCGTGGCCGGGCTGCGGGGGCTGCCGCCCGCCTATGTCGCGGTGATGGAGTTCGACCCGCTGCGCGACGAGGGCATCGACTACGCACGCGCCCTGCTGGCCGCCGGTATCCGCACCGAACTCCACCTCTTCCCGGGCACCTTCCACGGCGCGGTGGCCGTGGAGTACGCCGGGGTGGTGCGGCGGATGAGCGACGAGACGGTCGCGGTCCTGCGGCGAGCACTGGGCCGATGAGAGCCCGCGTTCAGTTCGGCGGCGCGGCCAATCGACGGGCATACAGCGCGAGTTGGGCGTGGAAGCGGTGTCCGGGGTCGCGTAGCCGCCAGCCCAGGGCCGCCTCGACATGGGCCAGTCGCGCGGCCACGGAGCTGTGGTGCAGATGCAGTTCCGCGGCGGCCTGGCGCAGTGAGCCGGTACGGCAGAAGGCGGCCAGCGCGGCGATGGTCAGGTCCCCGTTCGGCTGGGCGGCCAGCGCGTCCAGCTGCCGTGCCTCCGGCAGCGCGGCCAGCCGCTCCGCCGGGATGTCGGCCAGCAGCGCGACCGGGCCGAGCGCGTCATGGTCGGCCACCGCCTCCCGCGGGCTGCCCGCCACCGCGAACCGCAGCGCCGTGCACGCCTGTGCCCAGGAGTCGCGGGCCGCCAGCGCGGGGACCAGGCCGCCGACGCCGACCCGCAGCCGGCGCGCCGCGTCGCGCGCCACGGCCGGGCCGCGGTGCGGGTCGGCCACCGCGGCGCGCAGCGCCGGGGCGGGCGAGTCGGCCGCCGGATCCGGGGACTGCACCAGGACCGTGCCCCATGGGCCGGTCCGGGTGACGCGCACGACAGCATCGAGCTTCGCGCGGCCGAGCAGCGCGACCGCGTCCAGGCCCGCACCTGTGGCCGGGGCGCCGCGTACCGCCACCATCCTCAGCGGCAGTTCGGGGACCAGGCCGAGCAGCCGTAGCGCGCGGGCGCGGTCGTGGTCGGACTCGCGCTCGGACAGCACCAGCTCCATCAGCGCGGGATCGGCCGCATCGGCCGCATTGGCCGCATCGGGCTGCCCGGGCGTACGAGGCGGTGTCGGGCCGCCGCACAGCGTCCGGGCCGCGATGGCCATCCATTCGAGGATCAGCTCGTCGAACGGGCCCGGCGGCCCCGGCCGCTCCAGCCACACCCGCCCGGACGGGCCGAGCTCCGCGCCCTGGGACACCGCCTCCGGCTCACCCGGGAGGGCGGCGCCGCCCGGCCCGAACCGGGCCGTGCGGCCGTCGGGCAGCTCCAGTCCCGCCGCGCACTCCGCGAGCCCCGCGGTGGACCGGACCAGCGATATCGCATCGAGGGCGCCGCTGCCCAGCAGCGCCTCGAAGTGGGCGATCACGCGAACCGCGGTGGCGGCATCCGCGTCGAGCGCCGAGAGCCGCAGCAGCAAGCCCTTCACAGCCACCAGTCTAGAAAGGACAGGGACATGACCAACAGCCCCGCGTCGGCGAGAACCACCACACCCAGGTCGGTGCTCGCGGCGTTACTCGGCGGCATCCTGCCGCTGCTCGCGTCGCTGCTCCTGCTGACACCGACCCCCGCGGCGGCCGCCTCGCTCACCGAGGTGACCGGATTCGGCAACAACCCGAGCAACCTCAGGATGTACCAGTACGTGCCGAACAACGTCGCGGCGCGCCCCGCGGTCCTCGTCGCGGTGCACTACTGCACGGGCTCGGGCCCCGCGTTCTACTCAGGCACCGAGTTCGCCTCGCTGGCCGACCGCTACGGCTTCATCGTCGTCTACCCGTCCGCCACCCGCAGCGGCTCCTGCTTCGACGTCTCCTCGCCGCAGGCGCTGCGGCACGACGGGGGCAGCGACCCGGTGGGCATCGTGTCGATGGTCCGCTACGTCCTCCAGCACAACAACGCCGACCCCAGCCGGGTCTATGTCACCGGAGCCTCCTCGGGCGCCATGATGACCAACGTCCTGCTCGGCGACTACCCGGACGTGTTCAAGGCGGGCGCGGCGTTCGCCGGCGTGCCCTTCGGCTGCTTCGCCACCACGGACGGATCCGGCTGGAACACCGCCTGCGCCAACGGCACGATCACCAAGACGGCGCAGCAGTGGGGCGATCTGGCGCGCGGCGCCTACCCCGGATACACCGGCGCCCGGCCGAGGATGCAGCTGTGGCACGGCACCGCGGACACCACCCTGCGCTATCCGAACTTCGGTGAGGAGATCAAGCAGTGGACCAACGTCCTCGGGGCGAGCCAGACACCCGTGAGCACGGACAGTCCGCAGACCAACTGGACCCGCACCCGCTACGGCGCCACCGGTGACCGGGCCCCGGTCGAGGCCATCAGCATCCAGGGCACGGGACACTCGCTCCCGCTCGCCGGTATGGCCGCCCGGGCCATCACCTTCTTCGGCCTGGACAGTTAGACGTAACAGTCGCTGCTAGTCGCGCGGCGGCGCGGGACGCACCAGACCGGACTGGTACGCGATGACGACCAGCTGGGCGCGGTCCCGCGCCCCGAGCTTGTTCATGGCCCGCTGGACATGCGTGCGTACGGTCAGCGGGCTGACGAAAAGCACCTCGGCGATCTCGGCGTTGGACTTCCCCTCCGCCGCCAGCGCCATCACCTCCCGCTCGCGGGCGGTGAGCGAGGCGAGGAGTTCGCTCGGCGCCAGCGGGGCCTCGGGGTCGGGGGCGGCGAGAAAGCGGGTGATCAGGGCGCGGGTGGCCATCGGGGAGAGCAGGGAGTCGCCGGAGGCCACCGTGCGGATGCCGGAGAGCAGTTCCTCGGCGCCCACGTCCTTGCCGAGGAAGCCGCTCGCGCCCGCCCGCACCGCCCGGGCCACGTATTCGTCGGTCTCGAAGGTGGTGAGGATGAGCACACGGGTGGCGGACAGCTCCGGGTCGGCGCAGATCGCGGCGGTCGCGGCCAGGCCGTCGGTGCCGGGCATACGGATGTCCATGACGACGACGTCGGGGGCGTGTGCACTGGTCAGCGCTGCCGCCTCCGCGCCGTCGGCGGCCTCCGCCACCACCTCCATGTCCTCGCAGGAGTCGATCAGGATCCGGAAGGTGGCCCGCAGCAGGGTCTGGTCGTCGGCGAGCAGGACGCGGATGGTCATGTCACCATGGTGAGCCATCGGACGTAGGAACGGCCTCAGGGCCGTCCGTGACCCTCGCACGGACGGCCCTTTCCCCCTGGCCTCGGCCCTCAGCCGTTTCCGCCGCCGAAGGCCGCGTCGAAGGATGCCGCCGGCGGGTCGAAGTCGTACGCCTTCAGCCGCTTCAGCGCCTCGGGCGCGCCCTGGAGCCGGTCCATCCCGGCGTCCTCCCACTCCACCGACACCGGCCCGTCGTATCCGATGGAGCGCAGCATCCGGAACACGTCCTCCCACGGCACATCCCCGTGTCCGGCCGAGACGAAGTCCCAGCCGCGCCGCGGGTCGCCCCAGGGCAGATGCGAGCCGAGCCGGCCGTTGCGGCCGTCCAGCCGCTTCCGCGCCTCCTTGCAGTCCACGTGGTAGATCCGGTCCCGGAAGTCCCACAGGAAGCCGACCGGGTCGAGGTCCTGCCAGACGAAATGGCTGGGGTCGAAGTTGAGCCCGAAGGCGGGGCGGTGGCCGACCGCTTCGAGCGCGCGTTGGGTGGTCCAGTAGTCGTACGCGATCTCGCTCGGATGCACCTCGTGGGCGAAGCGCACGCCCTCCGCGTCGAACACGTCCAGGATCGGGTTCCAGCGCTCGGCGAAGTCCTCGTAGCCGCGCTCGATCATATGCGGCGGCACCGGCGGGAACATCGCCACCAGATGCCAGATGGAGGAACCGGTGAAGCCGATGACGGTACGGACCCCGAAGGCGGCCGCGGCCCGCGCGGTGTCCGCCAGCTCGGCCGCCGCCCGCTGCCGCACCCCCTCCGGGTCGCCGTCGCCCCAGATCCGGCCCGGCACGATGGCCTGGTGGCGCTCGTCGATGGGGGAGTCGCATACGGCCTGGCCGACCAGGTGGTTGGAGATGGCCCAGCACTGGAGCCCGTACTTCTCCAGCAGCTGCCGCCGCCCGTCCAGATAGCCGGGCTCGGAGAGCGCCCGGTCCACCTCGAAGTGGTCGCCCCAGCAGGCGAGTTCGAGTCCGTCGTAGCCGAAGTCGCGGGCCAGCCGGCAGACCTCCTCGAGCGGCAGATCGGCCCACTGTCCGGTGAAGAGTGTGAATTGTCGGGGCATCCGGGGCCTCCTCAGGCGGGTACCGGCGTGTAGACGCAGTTCTTCTCGGCGCTCTCCTCGACCGCGGCGAGCACCCGCTGCACCTGCAGCCCGTCCGCGAAGGACGGTTCGGGCTCGGTCCGCGCGTCGATGGCAAGCACCAGATCGCGCGCCTGGTGGACAAAGGTGTGCTCGTATCCGAGGGCGTGGCCGGCCGGCCACCACGCCTCCAGATAGGGGTGTTCGGGCTCGGTGACCAGGATCCGGCGGAAACCGGCGTCGGTGGCCGGCTCGGTGTGGTCGTGGAAGTGCAGCTCGTTCAGCCGCTCCAGGTCGAAGGCGAGCGAGCCGCGTTCGCCGTTGAGCTCGATCCGCAGCGCGTTCTTGCGGCCCGCCGCGAACCGGGTGGCCTCGAAGGACGCGAGCGCCCCGGAGGCCAGCCGCCCGCTGAACAGCGCCGCGTCGTCGACCGTGACCGGTCCGCGCGCCGCGCCGCCCGCCTGGCCGCCGAGCCCGCCGGCCGCGGCCCCGGCGGGCAGCGGCCGCTCCCGTACGAAGGTCTCGGTCAGCGCCGAGACCCCGACCAGCGGCTCGCCGGCCAGATACTGCGCCAGGTCGACGATATGGGCGCCCAGGTCGCCGAGCGCGCCGGAGCCCGCGTGCTCCCGCTGCAGCCGCCACACCAGCGGGGACTCCGGATCGACGAGCCAGTCCTGCAGATACGACACCCGTACGTGGCGCAGCACCCCGAGCCGCCCGTCCCGCATCATCCGGCGGGCGTGTGCGATGGCGGGCGTACGGCGGTAGTTGAACCCCACCGTCGCGATCTGCCCGCGCTCCCGCGCCCGCCGGGCCGCTTCCACCATGGCCTCGGCCTCGGCGACCGAGTTGGCGAGCGGCTTCTCGCACAGCACATGCTTGCCCGCCTCGAGCGCGGCGATCGCGATCTCGGCGTGGCTGTCGCCGGGTGTGCAGATGTCGACGAGCTGCACGTCGTCGCGGGCGATCAGGGCGCGCCAGTCGGTCTCGGCGGCGGCCCAGCCGTGTTTTTCGGCCGCGGCCCGCACCGCGTCCGGGTCGCGGCCGCAGATGGCGGCCATGGCCGGGCGCTGGGGCAGGTCGAAGACGCGGCCCACGGTGCGCCACCCCTGGGAGTGGGCGGCGCCCATGAAGGCGTAGCCGACCATGCCGACACCGAGCGCGGGCTTGGTTGTTTCCGCGGTTTCCGCGGTTTCCGCAGGATGTTGCATGGGACTCCTTCGGTGGGGGATCAGGTCCGGCGGGGGTGTGGTCAGCTGAAGCCCGTGGGCAGGTAGGCGTCGACGTTGTCCTTGGTGACCACGGCGGAGTAGAGCGTCAGGGAGGCCGGGATCTCCAGTTCGGCGAGGCCGCCGACGCCCTTGCCCTGGCCGAGCGCGCGGGCGAGGTCGATGGCGGAGGCGGCCATCGTCGGCGGGTAGAGGACGGTGGCCTTCAGCACGCTGTTGTCGGCCTTGATGGCGTCCATGGCGCGCTTGGCGCCCGCGCCGCCGACCATGAGGAAGTCGTCCCGACCGGCCTGCTGGATGGCGCGCTCGGCGCCCACGCCCTGGTCGTCGTCGTGGTTCCAGAGCGCGTCGAACTTCTTGTGCGCCTGGAGCAGCTGGGCCATCTTCGACTGGCCCGACTCGACGGTGAACTCGGCGGCCTGGCGGCCGACCTTCTCGATGTTGGGGTAGTTCTTCAGGGCGTCGTCGAACCCCTTGGTGCGCTGTCCGGTCAGCTCCAGGTTGTCCAGGCCCGCCAGCTCGACGACCTTCGCGTTCTTCTTGCCCTTGAGCTGCTCGCCGATGTAGCGGCCCGCGTTGAGCCCCATGCCGTAGTTGTCGCCGCCGATCCAGCAGCGGTACGCCTGCGGGGAGGCGAAGATCCGGTCGAGGTTGACGACGGGTATGCCCGCCTTCATGGCCTTCAGCCCGACCTGGGTCAGCGCCTTGCCGTCTGCGGGCAGGATGACCAGGACGTCGACCTTCTTGTTGATCAGCGTCTCGATCTGGCCGATCTGCTGGGCGGTGTCATTGGAGCCCTCGGTGGTCTCGAGGGTGACGTCCTCGTACTCCTTGGCGCGCCGCTTGGCCTGCTGGTTGATGGCGTTGAGCCAGCCGTGGTCGGCCTGCGGGCCGGCGAAGCCGATGGTGACCGCCTTGCCGGGCTTGGTGTCCGCCGTGTTCGCGGCCTGCGTGTTCTTCTCGTTGTCGTCGTTGTTCTCGTTGCTCGTACAGCCCGCGGCGAAGAGCGCACCCGCGGCGGCGGTGCCGAACAGCAGATTTCTCCGGCTGGGGCTCATCGGGGAGTTGGCCGGTGTGCGTGGGTTATCCCTCATGGTTCGTACGACCCTTCTGGACCAGGACGGCGGCGACGATGATCGCGCCCTTGGCGATCTGCTGGACATCGGTCTGCAGGTTGTTCAGGGCGAACAGGTTGGTGATGGTGGTGAAGACGAGGACGCCGAGGACGGAGCCGGTGATGGTGCCCCGGCCGCCGCTGAGCAGCGTGCCGCCGATGATCGCGGCGGCGATGGCGTCGAGTTCGTAGAGGTTGCCGTTGGTGTTCTGGCCGGAGCCGGTGAGCACGATCAGCATGAACGCGCCGATCCCGCAGCACAGCCCGGACAGCAGATACAGCATCAGGCGCTGCCGCCTGACGTCGATGCCCGCGAGCCGGGCCGCCTCCGCGTTGCCGCCGATGGCGACGGTGCGCCGGCCGAAGGTCGTACGGTTCAGCACCAGCCAGCCGACCACGGTGACCAGGGCGAAGATCATCACCAGCGGCGGGATGCCCAGGACGTATGCGTCGGGCAGCCCCAGGTCCAGGACCGGCTGCACGGTGACGACCTGCGTCTTGCCGTCGCTGAGGTGCAGCGCGAGGCCACGGGCCGAGGCGAGCATGGCGAGCGTGGCGATGAAGGGGACCATGCCGCCGTACGCGATGAGCACACCGTTGACCAGGCCGCAGCCGAGACCGACCAGGACGGCGCACATCAGGATGCCGCCGAGCCCGAAGTCCTGGGTGGCCAGCGTCGTGGCCCATACGGAGGCCAGGGCGACCATCGCGCCGACGGACAGATCGATGCCTCCGCTGGTGATGACGAAGGTCATGCCGACGGTGACGACGCCGATCACGGACGCCTGGGTGAGGATGAGCTGCAGATTGTCGGTGTTCAGGAACGCATCGGGCTTGGTGAAGCCGCCCACGGCCACCAGCACCGCGAGGACCCCGACCAGGGACAGATTGCGCAGATCGACGAGCGCCCGCAGCCGGCCGCCTCCGGCGGCCCGGCCGGCCGGCGGACGTCCGTGGGACGCTCCCGGCGGGCTCTCCTTGGTGAGCGTGGCGGTGGATTCGGCGGCGGCGTTCGCGGATACGGCATCTGCGGCGGCGGCATTCGCGGGGGCGGCGGACCCCGGCTGCCCCCCGGGTTGATTCAGCACGACGGGCTCCCTTCCATGACGAGGTCGAGGACGCGGTGTTCGTCCAGCTCCCGGGCCGGTGCGGTGTGTACGACGCGGCCCTCGCGGAGCACCAGCACCCGGTCGGCCAGGCCCAGGACCTCGGGCAGTTCGCTGGAGACGAGCAGGACGGCCACGCCGTCGTCGGCGAGGCGGCGGATCAGGGCGTACAACTCGGCGCGGGCGCCCACGTCGACGCCGCGCGTGGGCTCGTCCAGCAGCAGTACGCGGCAGCCGCGCAGCAGCCAGCGGGCGAGCACGGCCTTTTGCTGGTTGCCGCCGGACAGGGTGCGCACCGGGCGCTCCGGGTCGTCGGGGCGCAGCGACAGATCCCGTACGGCTTCCCGGGCCGCGGCCCGTTCGGCCCCGCGGTCCAGCCACCCGGCGCGCGAGAAGCGGGCCAGCGAGGACACCGAGACATTGCGGGTGATGGACTCCAGCATCAGTAGCCCCTGCGCCTTGCGCTCCTCGGGGGCGAGGCCGAGCCCGGCGCGTACGGCGGCGGTGACGCTGCCGGGGCGCAGCGGGCGCCCGTCGACGAGGACGCGGCCGGCGGTCGGCCGCCTGGCCCCGTAGACGGTCTCCAGGATCTCCGAGCGGCCGGAGCCGACGAGGCCGGCCAGACCCACGATCTCGCCGGGGCGCAGTTCCAGGTCGAGCGGTTCGAACTCGCCCGCCCTGGCCAGCCCTTCGAGCCGCAGCACGGGCGTACCGCCGCCGGGGTCTTCGGACTGTGCGTCCGGTGCGGGCCGTTCGGGGAAGGCGTACTCGACGTCGCGGCCGGTCATCAGGGCGACGATGTCGCGGGTCGGGGTGGTGCGGGCGGGCAGTCCGCGGGCGGCGACGCGGCCGTCCTTGAGGACGGAGACGCGGTCGCCGATGCGGCGGATCTCCTCCAGCCGGTGGGAGATGTAGACGACGGCGACGCCGTCCCCGGTCAGATCGCCGACGATACGGAAGAGGTTGTCCACCTCGTCGGGGTCGAGGGCGGCGGACGGCTCGTCCATGACGATCAGACGTACGTCGTGGGAGAGGGCGCGGGCCATGGAGACGATCTGCTGTCCGGCCGCGGGGAGCGAGCCGACCAGCGCGTCCGCGGGGATCTCCGGGTGGCCGAGGCGGGCGAGGAGATCGGCGGTGGCGGCGCGGGCCGAGCGGGGGTGCAGAAAACCGCCGGTGGCGAGCTCATGGCCGAGGAACACGTTCTCGGCCACGGACAGCCCCTCCACCAGGTCGAGTTCCTGGTAGATGGTGGCGATGCCCAGGCGCATGGCGGCGACCGGCGACTTGAGCCGCACCGGGCGGCCCTGCCAGTGGATCTCGCCCTGGTCGGGCTGATGGGCCCCGGCCAGCACCTTGATCAGGGTGGACTTGCCCGCGCCGTTCTGGCCGAGCAGACAGTGGACCTCACCCGCCTGGACGTCGAGGTCGACCCCGTCGAGGGCCCGTACGCCGGGGAAGGACTTGGCGATGGCGGACATGGTGAGCAGTGGTGGCGGTTCGGGCGGTGTGGGCGGTGCCATGGCGGGCCTCCTCGGCGGTGCGCCGGTGAGTGGGCAGGGCTGATCGCGGAATGGCGGGGGGTTGGTGTGGTGCGCGTGGTGCGATGCGTACGGAATGCGGCGGGTGTGGCGCGCGTCGCGCGGTTTACGTGCGCGCGTGCCCGTGGTGTGTGCGTGTGGTGTGGAGCTGTGCGTGAGGTGCGGTGCGGTGCGGTGCGTGCGGTGCGTAGGTGTGGTGCCTGTGGTTGCGGGTGGTGCGTGTCGGGTCAGGCCGGGTCAGGCCGGGGAGTAGAGGTGGTCGCTGATCAGGCGGGCCGCCCCGATGACCCCGGCCACGGCGCCGAGTTCGCCCAGCACGATGGGGAGGTTGCCGGTGGCCAGCGGCAGTGACTGGCGGTAGACCTGGGTGCGGATGGCGGCGAGCAGGTTGTGGCCGAGGCCGGTCACCCCGCCGCCGATCACCACCAGGCCGGGATTGAAGAAGCTGACGAGCGAGGCCAGGACCTGGCCGGTGCGGGTGCCGCCGTCGCGGATGAGGTCGAGCGCGGCGGCGTCGCCCGCCGAGGCGGCGGCCGCGACATCGGTGGCTGCGAGGCTTCCGGCGGCCTCCAGCCGGGCGGCGAGCTCGGCGGACCGGGCCTCCCGCGCGGCCGCCTCGGCGTCGCGGGCGAGCGCCGCGCCCCCGAAGTAGGCCTCCAGGCAGCCGCGGTTGCCGCAGGCGCACGGCCGGCCGTCGCGTTCGGCCTGGATATGGCCGATGTCGCCCGCGCTGCCGGTCGTACCGCGGTAGACCTCGCCGCCGACCACGATGCCGCAGCCGATACCGGTGCCGATCTTGACGCAGAGGAAGTCCTTCGCGGAGCGCGCGACGCCCGCCTGCTGCTCTCCCATCGCCATGAGGTTCACATCGTTGTCCACCATGACGGGGCAGCCCAGCTCCTGGCTGAGAGCCTCCCGTACGGGGAAGCCGTCCCATCCGGGCATGATCGGCGGCGCGACCGGCACCCCCTCGGGGAAGCGCACCGGGCCCGGGACCCCGATCCCGGCCCCGTCGAACCCCTCGGCCACCCCGGACCCCCGGAGCTTCGCGGCCATGGCCAGGACCTGCTCGAAGACCGCGACCGGGCCCTCGCGCACATCCATGGGCTGGGTCACGTGGCCGAGCACTTCCAGCTCGGCGTTGGTGACGGCCACGTCGACCGAGGTGGCGCCGATGTCGACGCCGAGGAAGCGGAGCGTGGGGGCGAGCCGGATGTTGTGCGAGCGGCGCCCGCCGCGGGAGGCGGCGAGCCCGTCGGCGATCACGAGCCCGGTTTCGAGCAGCCGGTCGACCTCGACGGCCAGCCGGGAGCGCGAGAGGTCCATCCAGTCGCCCAGCTGCGCCCGGGAGGTGGGTCCCCCGTCGCGCAGCAGACGCAGCAGACGCGCCTGATGGGCGTTCGCGGGTCGTGCCGTCATGCGCCTCACACTGCCCCTCCCGCCGTCATCGGCATGCCACTGGTCGGGCTTTCAGGGGGAACGTAGCAGCGGTTGTCCGGCGTGGGAAGAACTTACGCTGCAATCGCTGTGGACTTTCTCCTGTCTCAGGACAAAGCCTCGCCGAATCCGCCGCCCGCGCCCCCTGTGATGCGGGGGCATCTCGCCATCTGGCGCGAATTTGACATTAGGAAGGCTTATGGGTGATAAAGAAGGCCCTTTGAGTACTTCACGCAGCGTGATCATCGAGCCGTGACACACGCGTGACACACTCCGAAATGAGCCGCCCGAAGTGACCCGCACACCCGCCACCCCGGATCAGCCGACCGCCGACCAGCCGACCGCGGACCCCGCCGCGGCCTGGGAGGACTGGCGAGCCCGGCGTCGGCGTTCGGTCACCTCCGCCACCGGGAACCTCGCCCTCGTGGAGACCCGCTGGCTGCCGGCCGGTGAGCGCCCCGACCTCGACGCGGCCCGCGCGGGACAGCCGGAGCACATCACCGTCACCGCCCTCGCCCGCACCGACCTGGTCACCGGCGAGCCCGAGCACGGTCTGCGCTTCTGGGACGGCCAGTCGCCGGCCATCCGCCACTTCGAGCGCATCGACGCCTTCCCGTACGACCCGGCGTGGGTCCTCGAAGCCTCGTACCACCCGGTGCCGGGCGCCCGCCGCGTCGCGTTCGAGCACATCCGGGACAACGGCGGCACCCGCGACCTGGTCGTACCGGGCGATATCGCGCTCACCGTGGACGGCCGCGACTACACGCTCAGCGCCTTCGACGACGACGGCACCCTGCTGCTCGTCTTCGGCGACCCGACCAACGGCGACACCACCTATGGCGCCGGACGCTTCCTCTTCGTGGAGCGCACCGCCGACCCGAGCCGGGTCCGGCTGGACTTCAACCGCGCCTTCGTGCCGCCCTGCGGATTCTCCGACCAGTACAACTGTCCGATGCCGCCGCGGCAGAACCGCTTCCACCTGCCCGTCGAGGCCGGTGAGCAGCTCCCCGTCTTCCGCGACGGCTTCCTCGCACAGCACTGATCTCTCTCCCCCCGCAGCGCACCCCGCAGAAAACGAGCTCATCCGCCATGAACATCACCAAGTCCGCTCTGTACGGCGGCGCCACGGCCGCCACCCTCGCCCTGACCCTCACCGCCTGCGGCGGAGGCGGCAACGGAGGAAGCGCCTCGGGCGGCGCGTACGACAAGAACGCCACCGTCGGCGTCGGTTCGCTCTACGAACCGCAGAACCTCGACAACACCGCGGGCGGCGGCCAGGGCGTCACCGAGGCGCTGTCCGGCAATGTCTACGAGGGGCTGTTCCGGCTCACCGACGACGGCAAGGTCGAGAAGCTGCTCGCCCAGGACTACAAGGTCAGCGGCGACGGGCTCACCTACACCTTCACCCTGCGCGACGGTGTGAAATTCCACAGCGGCAAGAAGCTCACCAGCCAGGACGTCAAGTACAGCCTGGAGAAGGTGATCGGGAAGGACTCGCAGTCCGCCCGCAAGAGCAACCTCGAGGTCATCAAGGACATCGCCACACCCGATGCGAAGACTGTGAAGGTCACGCTGTCGAAGAAGTCGATCTCCTTCGTCTACAACCTCTCCTACGTCTGGATCGTCAACTCCGAGGCGAAGAGCCTGAAGACGAGCGAGGACGGCACCGGGCCGTACACGCTGGACAAGTGGACCCGCGGCTCGGCCCTCTCCCTCGACCGGTTCGCCGGCTACTGGGGCCGCGCGGCCGCCAACAAGGGCGTCGTCTTCCACTACTACAAGAACGCCACGGCGCTGAACAACGCGCTGCTGACCAACGCGGTGGACGTGGTCACCAGCGAGCAGTCGCCCGACGCCCTCGACCAGTTCAAGAACAACCAGAACTACAAGGTCAGCGACGGCGACTCGACCACCAAGCTGCTGCTCGCCTTCAACGACAAGGCCAAGCCGTTCACCGACGTCCGGGTCCGCCAGGCGGTGTCCTCCGCCATCGACGACAAGAAGCTGCTGGAGTCCGTCTGGGGCGGATACGGCAAGCTCATCGGCTCGATGGTGCCGCCCACCGACCCCTGGTACGAAGACCTCACCAAGGTCAACGCGTATGACACCGCCCGGGCCAAGAAGCTCCTGAAGGACGCCGGCTACGAGAACGGCTTCACCTTCACCCTCGACACCCCGAACTACGACCCGCACCCGACCGCGGCCACCTTCATCAAGTCGCAGCTCGCCGAGGTCGGCATCACCGTCAAGATCAACACCATCACGCCGGACGAGTGGTACACGAAGGTCTACAAGAACCACGACTTCGCGGCCACCCTCCAGGAGCACGTCAACGACCGCGACCTGGTCTGGTACGGCAACCCCGACTTCTACTGGGGCTACGACAACAAGCAGGTCACCCGCTGGGTGGAGCAGGCGGAAGCGGCGCCCACCACGGCCGCGCAGACCGAGCTGCTGAAGAAGGTCAACCGCAAGACCGCCGAGGACGCGGCCAGCGACTGGCTGTACCTGTACCCGCAGATCGTCGTCGCGAACAGCAAGCTCTCCGGCTACCCCGTCAACGGCCTCAACTCGCAGTTCTACGCCTACGACATCCAGAAGAAGGGCTGATGGCGCGGTATCTCCTGCGCCGCCTCGCCTTCCTGCTGGTGTCGCTGGCGCTGGCGAGCGTGGTGCTGTTCGTACTGCTGCGCATGCTGCCCGGGGACCCCGCCAACGCGCTCACCTCGGTCGGCGCGGGCCCCGAGCAGATCGCGGCGGCACGCCACTCCATCGGCTCCGACCGGCCGCTGCCCGAGCAGTTCACCCACTGGCTCGGGCAGCTGGCCAGCGGCGACCTCGGCACCTCGTTCGTCAGCTCGCTGCCGGTCGGGCCCGAGGTCTCCTCGCGGCTGAACGTCACCATCCCGCTGACGCTCGCGGCCTTCGTGCTGGCGGTGCTGATCGCCGTCCCGGCCGGTTTCCTCGCCGCGTACAAGCGGCGGACCTGGTACGGCGCGCTGCTCAGCGGGGTGTCACAGCTGGGCATCGCGATCCCGGTGTTCTGGCTCGGCATGATCCTCATCGCCGTCTTCGCGCTGAACGCCGGATGGCTGCCCGCGGGCGGCTTCCCCCAGGACGGCTGGGCCGAGCCCGCCGAGGCGATCCGCTCGCTCGCCCTGCCGGTCGTCACGATCGCGCTGGTCATGGGCGCCTCGCTGACCCGGTACGTCCGGTCGGCCACCCTTGACGTGCTGGGCAGCGACTATCTGCGGACCGCGCGGGCCCTGGGCGCGTCGTTCGGGCGGGCCATGTGGCGGCACGGGCTGCGCAACGCCTCCGTGCCGGTGATCTCGATCCTCGGCATCGAGCTGGCGTCCACGCTGCTCGGCGCCGTCGTCGTGGAGTCGGTGTTCGCGCTGCCGGGCCTGGGCTCGATGCTCGCGACCGGTATCGCCCAGCACGACTACCCGGTCATCCAGGGCGTGCTGTTCGTCTCCACGCTCGCGGTGCTGCTGATCGGCTTCGCGGCCGACCTCATCCAGCGGATCATCGACCCGCGGCTGCGGGGCAGGCTGTCGGGAGGCTCCCGATGACGCGCGTGACACCCCCGGCGAAGCTCTCCACCAAGTCCGAAGCCAAGTCCGCGGCCAAGCCCCGGGCCAAGCGGTCGTACACGCTGATCGTGGGCTGCGTCCTGGCCGGTCTGATCTTCCTGCTCGCCCTCGTCTCCCTGTTCTGGCTCCCGTACGCCACCGACGACACCTCCGGCGGACGGCTCACCGGCCCCGCCGCCGACCATCTCCTGGGCACCGACAAGCTCGGCCGCGACCTGTTCACGCAAGCGATGACCGGCTCCCGGATCGCCGTCGAGGCGGGGCTCGGCTCCGTCCTCATCGCGGCCGCGGTCGGGGTCACCCTGGGCGTGCTGACCGCGTTCGCGCAGGGCTGGCTCGACGACACGCTCTCCGCGTTCCTCGACATCCTGATCGCCTTCCCGACGCTGCTGCTCGCCATGCTGATCGTCGCCGCCCGCTCGGCCACCCTGGGGTCGGCCGTGCTGGCGATCGGCATCGCACAGAGCGCGGTGGTGGCCCGCCTGGTGCGGATCCTGGTCAAACGGGTGCTCGCGCAGGACTACATCACGGCTGCCCGCACCTCGGGCACCTCCTGGCCCCGGATCGTGGCCGGACACGTCCTGCCCAACATCTGGCCCACCCTCGTGGTCAACCTGGCGCTCCAGTTCGGCCTCGCGGTGCTGGCCGAGGCCGGGCTCTCCTACCTGGGCCTGGGAGCCCCGCCGCCCAGCGCCTCATGGGGCCGGATGCTCCAGGAGGCGCAGGCCACCTTCACCACCGCCCCGGCGGGTGCGCTCGCCCCGGGCATCCTGCTCGTACTGCTGGTCATCGGCGTCAACCTCATCGCCGACGGCCTGCGCGACACCCTCGACCCGGCGACCCGGCGGAGGCGCGCATGACCCCCCTCCTCGACGTACGCGGCCTCACCGTACGCACGGCGGACGGGCGCACCCTCGTGGACGACCTCTCGCTGTCCATCGCCCCCGGCGAACGGCTCGGCGTCATCGGCGAGTCGGGCTCCGGCAAGTCGCTGACCACCCTCGCCGTCCTCGGGCTGCTGCCCGAGGGCATGACCGCCACCGGCAGCGTGGAACTGGGCGGCACCCAGATCGTCGGCGCGAGCGAGAAACGGCTCACCGGCGTACGCGGCCGGGACGCCGCCATCGTCTTCCAGGAGCCGCTGACCGCGCTCGACCCGCTGATGCGGGTGGGCCGGCAGCTCGCCGGACCGCTCCGCCTGCGGCGGGGGCTGACCGGCGGCGCCCTCAAGCGGGCCGTCGCCGAGGCGCTGGAGCAGGTACGGCTGCCCGAGCCCGGCCGTATCGCCCGCGCCTTCCCGCACGAGATCTCCGGCGGGCAGCGCCAGCGCGTGGCGCTGGCCATGGCGCTGGCCTGCGAACCCAAGCTGCTCATCGCGGACGAGCCGACCACCGCGCTGGACGTGTCCGTACAGGCCGATGTGCTCGCCCTGATCGACACCCTCGTACGGATGCGCGAGATGGCGGTCCTGTTCGTCAGCCACGACCTGGCGGTCGTCGCCAAGGTCACCGACCGGGCCCTGGTCATGAAGGACGGCCGGGCGGTGGAGGAGGGCACCGTCGACGAGATCGTCCGGGCGCCGCGCGAGGAGTACACCAGGACGCTGGTGGCCAGCGCGCGAAAGCTGGAGTCCGCCCTGGCCCCGAGGAGCGCGCGATGACCCCCGTACTGGAACTGGACGACGTCGCACTGCGCTACCGGGGAAGCACCGCCCCCGTACTCCAGGACGTGTCCCTCACTGTCACGGCCGGGCACAGCCTCGCCCTGGTCGGCGAGTCGGGCGCGGGCAAGACGACCCTGCTGCGCCTGCTGCTCGGGCTCGCCCGGCCCACCACCGGCACCGTGCGCTTCGACGGCGAGTCGCTGCGCCCCCGCGACACCAAGCTGATGCGCCGCTTCCGCGGCAGCGTGCAGTGCGTCTTCCAGGACCCGTACTCCTCGCTCGACCCGCGCCGCCGCGTGGGCGCCACCGTGGCCGAGCCGCTGCGCTCGCTCGGCATCGACAGCAGGCGTACGGCGGCGCCCAAGGTGGCCGAGGCCCTGGAGCGGGTCGGGCTGCCGGCCGACGCGGCGCGGCGCTATCCGCACGAGTTCTCCGGTGGCCAGCGCCAGCGCATCGCGATCGCCCGCGCCACCGTATGCGACCCGCGGGTGCTGCTCGCCGATGAACCCGTCAGCGCGCTCGACGTCACGACCCGGGTCAAAGTCGTCGATCTGCTGGCCGAGTTGCAGCAGGAGCGGGGGCTGACGATCGTCATGGTCTCCCACGACCTGTCGGTGGTCGCCTCCCTGTGCGAGCGCACCGCGGTCCTGGAGCGCGGCCGCATCGTGGAGCAGGGCGACACCGCCCAGGTGCTGGGCGACCCGGCCCATGCGTACACCCGCCGCCTCGTCGACAGTGTGCCGCGCCTGCCCGCCTGAGCGGGATTCCGTACAGTTGGACCTATGGTGGGCGCGGAGGCGTCGGTATCGGCCGGAACCGCGGAAGCCCTGCTGGAAGAGCTGGTCAGGACTTCCCAGGAGGCTTCCCCCGCGGAGCTCCCCGAGGTCCTGGACCGCTATGTCACGGCCATGGGCCTGGGCCGGGTCGTCGTGTTCCTCATCGATCTCCAGCAAAGGCGGCTGCTGCCGCTGACCGAGGGCGAAGAAGAGCTGGAGGTCGACGGCACCCTGGCCGGCTGGGCATACCGTACGGACTCCCCGCGGGTGGCCGAGGACGGTGCGGGCGGTCTGGTGGTATGGCTGCCGATGATCAACGCGGCGGAGCGGCTGGGCCTCGTGCGCTTCTCGATGAGGACCCTGGACGGGCCCAGGCTCTGGCGCTGCCGGGCGCTGGCCTCGATCCTCACCCTGATCGTCACCTCCAAGCGCACCTACATCGACACCATCGCGCAGCGCACCCGCACCCAGCCCATGCAGCTGCACACGGAGATGCTGCGGGCGTTTCTGCCGCCGCGCTCGATCGGCACCGGCCGGGTGGTGTCGACCGCGGTCGTGGAGCCCGCGTACGAGCTGGGCGGCGACGCCTTCGACCACTCGTTCACCGAGGACATCCTGCACGCCACGATCCTCGACGCCATGGGCCACGACCTGGCGTCCGGCCTCACCACCTCCGTGGCCATGGCGGGCTGCCGCAACGCCCGGCGGACCGGCGCGGAGCTGGCGCAGCTGGTCATGGAGGTGGACCAGGCGCTGACACGGTGGCTGCCCGACCAGTTCTGCACCGGCATCTTCACCCAGCTGCACATGCCCACCGGCATGCTCCGCTGGTGCAACTGCGGCCATCCCGCGCCGCTGCTCATCCGCCGCCACCGGCTGCACCCGAAGGCGCTGGCGCGACCCCCCGAACCGCCCCTCGGCCTGCCCGCCAGCCTGGCCGGGGACAGCCGGCAGGTGTACGAGACGGCGCTCGAACCCGGGGACCGGATCCTGCTCTACACCGACGGGGTCGTCGAAGGGCGGGACGAGGGCGGCGAGCAGTTCGGCCTGGAGCGCTTCGCCGACTACATCATCCGCTCGACGGCCGCCGGGCACACCGCCTCCGAAGTGCTCCGCCTGCTCATCCACGCCATCCTCGATCAGCGGAAGAACGAACTCAGCGACGACGCCACCATTCTGATGATCGAATGGCAGCCGCCCGTCGCGGAGTAGCCCATGCGCCGTCTCGCGGCATTCGGTTCGGGCGGGCGCGGGTTTCGCTGCACTCCGCCGCAGCTGCTGCCGCACGGTGGCCATGCCGGTCAGTCGGCTCTCCACCCACCCCCACTCAGAAAAGCACTTGATGCAGAGCAAGCACTTTTTTGGGAGCAGGCGGGTGGAGGGCCCCAACCGGACCGGCATCCTCCGCTCCGGGCGCCCAACCGCCGCCCCACCGCCCGCCAGCCGGTGCCGCCCCATGGAGCTGGACGGCGACGAAGCCTCCGGCGCCCCCGCCCTTCCCGTTGCTGGCTGCTGTGCGCCGAAGGCGCGAGACGATGCCCGCACGCGGCGTCCGGACCGTATCTCGGCTGACCCCGTAAGCATCGTGACAGGTCCCGTCACCGAACGGCTGGACGGCGACGGGACCCGCGCTCGGCGACCGGCCATGTCGCACAGCGGCGGGGCGGCATCGTTCCTGCACCGCGTACCCGCGATCGTTTGCCGAGGAGCCGACCCGACCCGGTGACGCGATGGGGCAACCTCTCGGCGCGCGGCGGCGACAGGGGCATGGACGACATCCCCCGAGCTGTGGAAGAGGTAGCCATGGAAGCCGAGCGGCAGCAAGCGCGGCGCAGCAGGGGCTGGGGCAGGCTCGGCCTGACGGCCGGAGTGGCCCTGGCGCTGGGCGCCACGGTGGGTCTTACCGACGGCGGTGCTTTCGGGCCGGACCGGGCCGGATCGAGTACGGCGGTGACGATGGACACGGCGGCGTGGGCCGATGACGTCGCCGACGGTTTCGCCTCGGTCAACGCGCTGGGACAGAACGGGACGTACGGCGGCCGGGGCGGGACGACCGTCACCGTGCGCACGCTCGCCGATCTGGAGAAGTACGCGACGGCCGCCGAGCCGTACGTCATCGTGGTGGCCGGGGCGATCACCATGGACCCGAAGGGCAAGGAGATCAAGGTCGCCTCGAACAAGACGATCGTGGGCTCGGGGACCGCGGGCCAGATCGTCGGTGGCGGTTTCTTCCTCGGCCAGGGCGTGCACAACGTCATCATCCGCAACCTGACGATCCGCGACTCCTACGAGGGCACGTGGAACGACAAGGACCACGACTGGGACGGCATCCAGATGGACGGCGCCCACCATGTGTGGATCGACCACAACGATCTGCGGCATATGGCCGACGGCCTGATCGACAGCCGTAAGGACACCACCTATCTCACGGTGTCCTGGAACCGGCTGGAGCAGCACAACAAGGCGTTCGGCATCGGCTGGACGGAGAACACGACCGCCGACATCACGATCCACCACAACTGGTTTCACGAAACCGAACAGCGCAACCCGTCCACCGACAACGTCGCGCACGCGCATCTGTACAACAACTATCTGCAGGACGACCCGGGGACGAGCATCAACTCCTCGTACGGCAACTACGCGCGCGGCAACACCAAGATGGTGCTGGAGAACAGCTACTTCGAGGGCATGAAGAACCCGGTGATCAAGGACGCCACCGCCTCCCTGGTCCAGCGGGGCAGCGTGTTCGCGAACACCTCCGGGCGCAATGAGAGCGGTGGAACGGCCTTCGACCCGAAGTCGTACTACTCGTACACCCTGGACGCCGCCGCCCAGGTGCCCTCGATCGTGAAGTCACGCTCCGGGCCCAGCTCCGCCATCGGCACCGGCTGACGGAGACTGATGCCCTCGGCAAGCGGAAACCGGTTGCCGGGCAGTAGCTACCGGGCCGGCTCCACCGGCGGGGCCACCGAGTCGCGGATCACCACATGGGTGCCCAGGAGCAGGTGTTCATCCGGGGTGTCCGGTGTTCTGCCGAGACCGGTACGGACGGCGAGCCGGCCCAGCTCCTCGTAGGGCACATGGACCGTGGTCAGCGGCGGATGCAGATCCCGGGCGAACGGGATGTCGTCGTACCCGGCGAGGGACACATCGCCGGGTACGCGCAGCCCCGCCTCGTGGAGCGCGGTGAGCGCCCCCGCCGCGACCATGTCCGTGGCGGCCACCACGGCGGTGAACTCCAGCCCCGCGTCGAGGGCTTGGCGCATCAGCCGGTGGCCCGAGTCACGGGTGAAGTCGCCGGAGCGCCGCAGCACCGGGTCCGGAGTCAGGCCCCGGGCGCGGTGCGCGGCCACATAGCCGCGCTCACGCCCCTGGGCCGCGGTGTTCTCCGGTTTGCCACCGAGGAAGAGGACCCGCCGGTGGCCCTGGGCGAGGACATGCGAGCACAGCGCAAAGGCCCCGCTCTCGTTGTCGTACTCGATGACCGTCACCGGGGTGCCGGGATCCAGCGGCGGCCGTCCGCACAGCACCAGCCGTGAGCCGGCCGAGGCCAGCGACTCGGCGATCCGGGCCATGCGCCGGCGGTAGTCGGGGGTGTCCGCGGCGCCGCCCACCAGGATCACGGCCGCGGCGCGCTGGGCGCGCATCATCTCGATGAACTGCTGTTCGTGGTCGGCGTCGCCGTCCGTGCTGCACACCAGGCACAGATGGCCGAGCCGGGCCGCCTCGCGCTCCACGCCGTGCGCCATATGCGCGAACGACGGGCCGGTGATGTCGTCGAGGACGAACGCGAGCGTCGGGGTGCCGGCGCCCGCCACCGCCTTGGCGTGGGCGTCGGCGACATAGTCCAGCTCGCGGACCGCCCGCATCACCCGGGCACGGGTCTGCGTACTGACCGGGTACACGCCGCCGAGCACCCGTGACACCGTGGACGCGGACACCCCCGCGCGGGCCGCGACATCCCGGATCGTACGACGTCCCCCGTCGCCGCCCTTCCGCACCATGGCTCACCCCTCGCTGTTCCCCCGAGCCGGGTAACCGCATGACAACCGGTTGCCACAGCAGAGGCTAACAGCGGGGGAGCCGCGCGGGGAGGGCCATGACCGGGACTACGGCTGGGGATGCGGCCTGAAGCGCGGGAAGTGCGGGCGGTGTGCCGCCTCGCGCGGAGGGTGGTGGCCCAGCTGAACCCGTAGCTGGACACCGTGGAACACCTCGATCACTCCCAGCGCCAGCAGCCAGATACCGGCCACCACGGTGAGCGCCGTGAGGGAGCCGAAGGGCGCGACGATCAGGATGATGCCGGCCAGCATGCTGATGACACCGAAGAAGATCTGCCAGCCGCGGGCCGGAAGCCCGTCCTGGGAGATGGCCGCGGCGGTCACCATGACGCCGCGAATCAGCCAGGCGAACCCGATCCACAGGGCCAGCAGCAGGATCGACTGCGCCGGTCCCCGGAAGGCGAGCAGGCCGAGCAGTACGGCGAGTGCGCCGCTGATGAAGCTCAGCACGCGCAGATGCCCCGGCACATGGGCGCCGAAGGCCCCCGCCAGCTGGAAGATCCCGGTGATCAGCAGATATGCGCCGAACAGCGCGCCGATCACCGCCAGCGTGGGCCCCGGCCAGGCCAGCACCATGACGCCCAGCGCGACCGCGATGATGCCCGTGGTCACCATGACCTGCCAGGTGGCGTTGGACAACATGCCCAGGGCACCGGCGAACGGGCTCTCGAACTCCGGGGGCCGCTCGCCTCGCTGAGCCGTGCCGTAGGGCTCTGTGCTGTGCTGCTCCGCACCCCGCTGCGCCGCACCTTGCTGTTCGGCGCCATAGGGCTGCTCGCGCCGCTGTTCGGCGCCGTGTGCGTCGTCGGAGGAGAAACTCATGGCCGTCCACCTCCTCGATGGAACAGAAGGCCGTACCCGACACCACCATCCTCTCCCCGTATGGGTCTCTTCGCCTGGTGGAGCGAGTGGTCTCTGGCGGACTCGGGTGGTCTCGGGCGGCGCCGGGTGGCCTCAGCTGGTATCGGCGGCCTGCCAGCCGCTCCACCGGCCGACCGCGATCTCCACGACCGGCCCCGTCGGCGGCCGGTCCGCGTACTGCGCCGCGTACTTGTCGGCCAGCAGCCGTACGTACGCGGCGGAGGCGGCCGACTCGTCGGCGGGCGGCAGGACGCGGGCCGTGCCGTCGGCCCGCGCCCACCACAGGAGATCCCAGTCCTCGTCGTAGCCGTCCACCAGGAGGCATACGGCGGGGTTGGCCCGGATGTTGGCCAGGCGTCTGAGCCGCTGTGAGCGTTTCGGCTTGTGGTCGACCGCCGTCGCCACCGTGTCACCGGTCAGCGCGAACACCACCGGCACCAGATGGGGCCGGCCCCCGGCGCCGACGGTCGCCAGGCGGGCCACCCTGGCCCGCGCGAAGCGCTCCCGCGCCCGGGCACTCGTCGTCGTGGGCACCGCGCGGCTCCCGGCGGCTCACCGGAACCGGGCGGCGACCTGGGCCATCGTGTCGAGTTGGCCGAGTGTTTCGCTCTCCGGCATGGTCGGCAGATAGAACAGGACCCGCTCCACGCCCAGCCGCCCGTATCCCTCGACCGCCTCCGGTGTGGGGGTCAACGCGTACACCGTCACCGGCACGTCCCGGCCGGCCACCTTCCGCAGCCGCTCGACCAGCGGGGCCAGCTGCTCCGGCGACGAGGCGTTGGCGAGCCAGGCGTCGCCGAGGGCGGCGATCCGCTTGAAGGCGCCCTCGCCGCCGCCCACGTAGATCGGCGGGTGCGGGCGCTGCACCGGTTTGGGCCACAGGTACACCGGGTCGAAGTTGACGAATTCCCCGTGGAATTCGGCCTTCTCCTGGGTCCACAGCTCACGCATCGCCTGCAGCCGCTCGTTGACCAGACGGCCTCGCGTGGCCGGGTCCGTACCGTGGTTCTCCATCTCCTCGCGGTTCCATCCGGCGCCGATCCCGACGATGACGCGCCCGCCGGAGACGAGGTCGAGCGAGGCCACTTCCTTCGCCATGATGATCGGGTCCCGTTGCGGCACCAGGGCGATGCCCGTGCCAAGCAGCAGCCGCTCGGTGACCGCGGCGATGGTGGTCAGCACGATGAACGGGTCGAGCGTGCGGTAGTAGATCTCCGGCAGCTCCCCGCCGCCCGGGTAGGGCGTACGACGGCTCGCCGGGATATGGGTGTGCTCGGCGATGAAGAGCGAGTCGAAGCCCCGCTCGTCGAGGGCTCGCCCCAGCGGGGCCGGCCCGATTCCCTGGTCGGTGACGAAGGTCGATACACCGATCTTCACGGCGGCTCCTTCTTGTCGATGTCGAGGAGGGCCGGTGACCGCCGTCACCGGCCCGGCCCGGGCACCGGGGCCTCCGAGCCCTCGTGGCCTGGTTATTTACTTCTTCCGCTCGTTCTTCTCTTCCTCCTCGCGCTCCCCTTCTGCCTGGGACGGGGTCGACACCGGCACATCGGGGTGAACCGTGCGCCCGGGTGTGTCGTTCTCGCGCTCGCCTTCCGCCTGGGACGGGGTGGAACGGTAGGGCTCGGTCATCGCATGCCTCCGTTCTGTCCCGGGCCGTCAGCGACCCGCGCGAGCGGATGTGCCCCCGCGGCCCGGGGCGGTGGTCTTCGCCTTCGCCTTCGAGCTGGCGAACAGTGCGAGCACCAGGGCGACAGCGCCGACGATGACGTTGCTGATGATGGTGCGCATGGTGGCCACGCTGCCGGACACCACCCACGGCGCGATGATTGCCCAGACGCCCAGCAGCGCGGCGGCCCAGGCCATGCCATGGGTGCGTTCATAGGCATGGCCGAAGCCGCCCATGAGCACCGCGTAAGCGACTCCGGTGATCAGGTTGGTCACGGCCAGCGTCATCATGCCGTTGAAACCCACGATCCACGGGGAAGCGGCAAGGTACAGACCGGTGATCAGGGATATCGCTTCGACGGCCTGGACCACGGGCGTGGTAGCGGCCTGTTCGGCCAAGGTGTGGCGTTCCCGCATCGCCAGGATGTCCGGATGGGACTCCATGGTCGCATGGGTCGGTTCCGTCATGATCGCCTCCTGCGGTCAATTCGCTCCGAACCCCGGGTGCCCGATATGTCGCCTCGTAACGCTCGGCTTGCCAGAAACTTCGCGCCCCCGTGCGCGCGGCTTTCGGCCGCTAGTGGCCGGGCTCGCCCGGCGCCGCTGCCGGTTCGGGCTCGCGCTGGAACACCGAATAGAGCCACCACAGGGACGGCACCAGGATCAGGGACCCGACCGCCAGGCTGACCAGGCAGGCGATCAGGACCGGGTGGGTGGACGCGGCGTCGCCGACGGTGACACCGGGTACGAGCATGGCCGGGTACTGGGCGACGCCCCACGCCCAGAGGATCGCCGCCACGGCCAGCGCCGCCAGCGGCCGGGCCAGGCCCGGGCCGCGGCGCAGCAGCGCCAGGGCGGCCAGTCCGGCGCACGCGCTGAGCAGCACCAGCGGCAGGGCGCGGTGGGTGAGCCCGTGGAACAGCCGAGGGGCGTCGGCGTGCAGAATGGCGATTCCGGCCAGTGCCACGGCCCCGGCGGCCAGTCCGCTGACCACCGCCCGGCCGCGGAACCACGCCCCCAGCTCCGGCTGTCCCAGCCGCTCGGTCTCCGCGCACAGATAGACGGCCGCGAGGTGGGCGCAGGTCAGCACGGCCAGCACCCCGCCCAGCAGGGAGGTGGGGTTCAGCCAGCTGGTGATCAGGTCCCCGGCCGCAAGACCCGGCGGGACCCGGCCGGAGGCGACTCCGCCGGCGACGGTGCCCAGAAAGAACGGGGTGAGCACGGACGACAGCGCGAAACACGCCCCGAACAGCCGTTTCTGCCATAGCTCGGTGCTGGCCTTGCGGAAGGCGAAGGCCGCGCCGCGCGCGATGATGCCGAGCGCGGTCAGGGTGAGCGGGATGTACAGCGTGGACATCACGGCCGCGAACACCGGTGAGAAGCCCGCCCACAGCAGCACCACGACGAAGATCAGCCAGACGTGGTTGGCCTCCCACACCGGCCCGATGGTGTGCTCGATGAGGGCGCGCCGCGGGGCGCCGGGTCCGCTGCGGCCCGCCAGCAGATCCCACAGCCCGGCGCCGAAGTCGGCGCCGCCGAACAGGGCGTAGCAGGTCAGCCCGATCCACATCACCCCGAGCGTCAGATTCGCGAGCACCGCCCGTCCCCTCTTCTCATGTCACCGGGTACCGCGGTACGTCGCTCTCCTGCGGGGCGATCGGCACGGGCTGGTCCCGGGCCAGGCGGCGCAGTACGTACACGGTGGCCACCGTCATGCCGAAGTAGACCAGGAGCACCAGCCACAGCCCGTTCAACAGACCGGGCGCGGGGTTCACCGCGTCCCGGACCGTCATGACCCCCTGTACGACCCACGGCTGACGGCCCAGCTCGGTGACCACCCACCCGCACTCCAGGGCGACCACGGCGGCCGGTCCGGTCAGGACCGCGAGCGTCAGGAACGCCCGTGTGCCGGGCACGCTCAATAGGCCGTCGGCGCCGGTGCGCCGCCGCAGCCACCACGCCAGCGCCAGCCATACGCCCATGAGCAGCAGAAACAGGCCCGCCCCCACCATCAGGTCGAAGGCCAGATGTACGCCGGTGACGGCCGGCCACCGGGACCGGGGCACCTCGGAAAGACCGCGCACCACGGTGTCGGGGCGGTAGCCGATCAGCAGCGACAGACCGCTGGGGATCTCCAGGCCGTACTTGAGACCGCTGTGCCCGTCGCTGATGCCGAGGACCGTCAGCGGTACATGGCTGCCGGTGCGATAGACGCCCTCCATCGCGGCGAGCTTGGTCGGCTGGTAGTGCGCCACGAAACGGGCCGCCCAGTCGCCGACGACCAGTTGGAACGGGGTGACGACGGCCCCGACCGTGAAGGGGATGAAGAACCCGGCGCGGTGGTACCGGTCCCGGCGACCGCGCAGCAGCGCCACCGCGTACACGCTCGCGGTCAAGAACGCGGCCACCATCAGCGCGGCCAGGATCATATGCGTGGTCTGCGGCGGGGCGGCCGGATTGAACATCGCGGCCCATGGATCGACGGACACCACGTGCCCGTCGCGGGACAGCTCGAAGCCGCGCGGCTGGTTCATCCAGGCGTTGGCGCATACGACGAAGAACGCCGAGGCCACCCCGGCGATGACGATCGGCACACCGGTGAGCAGGTGCTTGCCGGGCGGCAGCCGGTCCCATGCGTACAGATACACGCCCAGGAAGATCGCCTCGATGAAGAACGCGATGCCCTCCAGCGCGAACGGCAACCCGATCACCTGCCCGTACCGGCCCATCAGCCCCGGCCACAGCAGCCCCAGCTCGAAGCTGAGGATCGTGCCGGACACCGCGCCGACCGCGAACAACACCCCCATGCCCCGCGCCCAGCGCCGGGCCAGGATCCGCAGGGCCGGGTCCCCGGTGTGCCACCCCAGCCATTCGGCGATCAGGGTGAGCAGCGGCAGCCCGACCCCCAGACAGGCCACCACGATGTGCCAGGCGAGCGAGAAACCCATCTGCGCCCGGGCCCCGCTGAGGTCGCCCTCGGTGGCGGCATGAGCGAGCGGGACAGCGAACACCGGAGCCTCCGGGGCTGGGCGAGGTACGAGCAGAATCCTGCGTTATCCCGGCGGCCCGGCGGCCAAACGCCGATACGGCCGAACGGCGGGTCGCGGCCGCCCCCTTGCGGCCATTGACAGGAAAGGGCTTACTCCCTAGCGTCTGTTCACGAATATGACCGGGATTCAACAAGGTGTACGGGGAGGCCGGAATGGGACGACGGATCGTGGTGTCGGGCGGCGGCACGGGCATCGGTCTTGCGACCGCTGAATCCTTCGCCGCGGACGGGGACCGGGTGGTCATCGTCGGGCGCCGCGCCGAGGTGCTGCGCGCGGCCGCGGACAAGGTCAACGCCGCATACGGGGCCGACCTGGTCACCTGGACCAGCGCCGACCTCAGCGACCCCGGGCAGACCCGGAGCGCCGCCGAGTTCATCGCCGCCGACGGCCCGGTCGACGTCGTGGTCACCAACGCGGGCGGCAATGTCGCGCCCGGCAACGACGGCACCCTCGAAGGCATAGCCGACCAGTTCCAGCGGAACTTCTCGGCCAACGTGCTGACCGCGGTGCTGCTCACCGAGGCCCTGCTGCCGCATCTCACCCGGCCCGGCGGCCGGATCGTGCATCTGTCCTCCGTGGCGGCGCTGCGCGGCCCCGGTTCGTACGGCGGCACCAAGGCGCATCTGCACGTCTACACGTACGACCTGGCCAAACGCCTGGGCGCGGAGGGCATCACGGCCAACGCGGTGGCGCCCGGCTATGTCCAGGACACCGAGTTCTTCGGCGAGCGGGGAACTCCCGAGTTCATCGCGCAGCAAATCGGGCAGACGCTCACCGGGCAGCCCGGATACCCCGCCGAGATCGCGGCCGCCATCCGCTATCTGGCTTCCCCGGAGGCCGCCTATGTCACCGGTCAGGTGCTGCACATCAACGGCGGCGCCCAGTTCGGCCGCTAGGCCCCGTCGGCCTGGCCTTGCCCGTCCAGGGCCGGACGGCCCTGGATCAAGGGCCGGACGGCCCTGCCCCCACCCTCGGCCACCAGCCAGGATTTATTCTCGCAAGGGGGGAAGAAGGACGGACGGCCGGTCCGGAGGGAGCCTCCCCGAAGGCTCTCAACCATCTCCGGGCACGGCCGTCCGTCCTTGGGGGCTGTGGGGCTGTGGGGCTGTGGGGGTGTCGGTGCGCTTGGGGGTTCGGTGGCTGGGGGGCTACCGAAGCCTTGGGGGCAGCCAGTCCAGCTGGACCTCCTGATGGACGGGTCCGCCGCCCTCATGGCCGTTGAACGAGTACACCTCGATGTGCTTGTCCTCGACCGCGTAGGCGTTGTACGCGGCGAAGACGGTGGACGGAGGGCAGGTCTGGTCCTCCAGCGCGGTCGAGAAGAGCGCCGGCGCCCGCCCCCGGGCGGCGAAGTGGACCCCGTCGAAGTACGAGAGCGTACGGAAGATCCGCTCGTCCCGGCCACGGTGGGTCTTGAGGTAATTGCCGATCTCGCGGTACGGATCGCGGTCGGTCAGCGTGGCCGCCCGCCCGAAGTGGCACAGGAAGGGCACATCGGGGGCGATCGCGGCCAGGTCGGGCACCAGACCGCCCACCGCGAGCGTGATACCCCCGCCCTGGCTGGAGCCGGTGACCGCGGTACGAGCCGGGTCGGCCAGCGGATGGGACCGGGCCGCCTCCACCGCGCGTACGGCGTCGGTGAAGACCCGCCGGTAGTAGTAGTCCTCGGGGTTCTCGATCCCCCGGGTCATGAACCCCGGGAACGCGGGCCCGGAGCCGACCGGATCCGGGGTGTCGCCGCTGGCCCAGCCGCTGCCCTGGCCGCGGGTGTCCATCACCAGGTGGGCGAAGCCGGCGGCCGGCCACAGCAGATGGGTGTGCGCGAGCCCGCGTCCGCCGCCGTAGCCGATGTACTCGACCACGACGGGCAGTGGCTCTCGGGCCCCGGCCGGATGCAGAAACCAGCCCTTGACCGGGTGGCCGCCGAACCCCGCGAAGGTGACGTCGTACACCGCCACACCGGTGAGCGCCGTGGCGACGGGCTCGAAGGTGGCGTTCAGATCGTGCTCACGGGCCTCGGCGAGGGTCTTCTCCCAGAACCGGTCGAAGTCCTCGGGCTCGGGGACACGCGGCCGGTAGTCGTGCAACTGGTCGAGCGGAAGGTCGAACAGGGCCATGGACAGGCAGCTCCCTTCATGCCGTTGCGAAGGAAACCATCGCGCGACAGCCCCTGACAAGGGGGCGGGGAGCATGGGCAGACAGCTGTACGGCCCGGTCAGAGGGGCAGCAGCGCCCCGGCGCGCTTGACGGTGCGGATGACCGGGGCCGTCTCCAGGGAGCGGATCGCGTCCAGCGAGGCGATCCGTTCGGTGAGATAGCGCGCGAGATGCTGGGCGTCCCGGCAGTTGACGGCGCCGAGGAGATTGGTCGGGCCGGTGGTCATCGCCACCAGCGACACCTCGGGGTGTTCGGCCAGCGCCGACGCCACCTCGGCCAGCCGCGACGGGCGCACCGACATCCACAGCCGCGCCTCGGCGCGGAAGCCGAGCGCGGCGGGCGGTATGTCGACCAGGAAGGCGAGTACCCCAGCGCGGCGCAGCGCGGTCAGCCGGCGGCGCACGGTGGAGTCGGACCAGCCGGTGGCGGACGCCAGTTCGGCATAGCTCGCCCGGCCGTCCCGGGACAGCACATCGAACAGCGGTTGGTCCCCGTCGTTCAAACTGACCTCGCCGTCGGCGTCAGCTGCGTCGTTATCGACAGGTCGCGGGCTGAGCAGCGCGATCTGTTCCGGGGTCAGCCGGGCGGGCCCCGACCAGCTGTCGGGCAGGGCGGAGTGGCCGAGCAGCAGATGGGCGGAGATGGCGGTGATCCGGCCGGTACGGGGGAGCCGGTGCAGCAGCAGCGCGTCGCTCTCGTCGCTGGAGCGGGTCTGTGCGCTGCACGAGATCTCGGTGCCGCCCGAGAGCAGATGGACGTACGAGGTGTCGGGGCGGGCGGCCAGCGCCCGGGCGATGGCGCCCGCCGCGTCCGGGGTGCACTGCAGACGGATGGTCCAGGCGTTGTAGCCGAGCCGGCCGCCGTTGAGGGCGCCCACCACGCGCAGCACCCCGGCGGAGCGCAGCCGGCGGTAGCGACGGGCGACGGTGTTCTCGGAGACGCCGAGGGCTTCGCCGAGCGTGCGCAGCGGCGCCCGGCCGTCGATCTGGAGGGCGTGGACCAGGCCCCGGTCGATGTCGTCGAGGGTGACGGTATCCGTGTTCATCGGCCGTCAGCATGCCAGTTTGCACCCCATTCAGGCCCTCTGAGGGAGGCCTTCGCCTCTAAGCTGACGTCAGGTACTCGCTACAAGTGCTCGCTCGTGAAAGGAAGCATGTGAACACGAAGGCCGAAACGTTCGAGTTTCAGGTCGAGGCGCGCCAGCTCCTGCAGTTGATGATCCACTCCATCTACTCCAACAAGGACGTGTTCCTGCGGGAGCTGATCTCCAACGCGTCCGACGCCTTGGACAAACTGCGGCTGGAATCGCTCCGTGGCACCGACCTGAACGCGGACTCGTCCGATCTCCATATCGAGCTCGAAGTGGACCAGGAGCGCCGCACGCTGACCGTGCGCGACAACGGCATCGGCATGTCGCACGACGATGTGGTGCAACTCATCGGCACCATAGCGAAGTCCGGCACCGCCGAGTTCCTTCGCGAGCTGAAGGACTCGAAGGAGGAGTCGAAGGACGCCGCGGCCTCGCAGGACCTCATCGGGCAGTTCGGCGTCGGCTTCTACTCCGGCTTCATGGTGGCCGACCAGGTCACGCTGGTGACTCGGCACGCGACCGAGAGCCAGGGCACCCGCTGGGAGTCCACGGGCGAGGGCACGTACACCATCGAGGCGGTCGACGAGGCGCCCCAGGGCACCTCCGTCACCCTGCGGCTGAAGCCGGAGGACACCGAGGACCACCTCTACGACTACGCCTCCCCGCATAAGCTCAAGGAGATCGTCAAGCGATACTCCGACTTCATCACCTGGCCCATCCGCATGACCGCCGAGTCGACGAACACGGCGGCGGACGCGGACGCGGACGCGGAGAAGGACGAAGACGGCGAGGCCGAGGCCGAGACTCCGCCCGAGCCCGAGGTCGAGACGCTCAACTCGATGAAGGCGCTGTGGGCGCGCTCCCGGGACGAGGTCACCGACGAGGAGTACCACGAGTTCTACAAGCACATCAGCCACGACTGGACCAACCCGCTCGAGACCATCCGCATGCAGGCGGAGGGGACCTTCGAGTACCAGGCGCTGCTGTTCATTCCGTCCCAGGCCCCGCTGGACCTGTTCATGCGGGAGCGCAAGCGGGGTGTGCAGCTCTACGTCAAGCGCGTGTTCATCATGGACGACTGCGAAGAGCTCATGCCGGAGTATCTGCGCTTCGTCAAGGGTGTTGTCGACGCACAGGACCTGTCGCTGAACGTGTCCCGCGAGACCCTTCAGCAGGACCGCCAGATCCAGCTGATGCGCCGGCGCCTGGTCAAGAAGGTGCTGTCGACGGTCAAGGACATGATGTCCGCCAACGCCGAGGGCTACGCGACGTTCTGGCGGGAGTTCGGCCGCGCCGTCAAGGAGGGCCTGCTCGACGACTTCGAGAACCGCGACGCGATCCTGGAGATCTCCTCGTTCGCCTCCACCCATGACGCGGAGCAGCCCACCACCCTGCGGCAGTACATGGACCGTATGAAGGACGGGCAGCAGCACATCTACTACGTGACGGGCGAGTCGCGCTCGATCATCGAGAGCTCGCCCCATATGGAGGCATTCCAGGCCAAGGGCTACGAGGTGCTGCTGCTGACCGATCCGATCGACGAGATGTGGGTCGGGTCGGTGCCGGAGTTCGACGGCAAGCAGTTCCAGTCGATCGCCAAGGGCGAGGTCGACCTCGACACCGAGGAGGAGAAGAAGGAGGGCGAGGCCGAGCGCGAGCGGCAGCAGAAGGACTTCGCCGAGCTGCTGTCCTGGATGACGACGGCCCTGAGCGAGCAGGTGAAGGAGGTGCGGCTGTCCTCCCGCCTCACCACCTCGCCCGCGTGCGTCGTGGGTGACACCCACGACGTCACCCCGGCGCTGGAGAACATGTTCCGTGCCATGGGCCAGGACATGCCCCAGATCAAGCGCATCCTCGAGCTCAACCCCACCCACCCGCTGGTGACCGGCCTGCGCGAGGCCCACGGCGCGGACGGGAACGGGGACGGTCTTGCGGAGATGGCCGAGCTCATCCACGGTATGGCGCTGCTCGCCGAGGGCGGCGAACTCGGCGACCCGGCGCGCTTCATCAAGCTGATGTCCGACCGGCTGCAGCGCACGCTGTAGCGCGGACACCGTACGGGGGAGGGCCGGCCGCCGGACCTCCCCCCGTACGCGTCACTCCTCCGGGGCCGTGACCGTTTCCAGAATCTGCTCCCCGTACTTGGCCAGCTTGTTCTCGCCGACGCCGCTGACCGCGCCGAGCTCCGCCAGGGTGCCGGGCGACAGCGTCGCGATCTGGCGCAGCGTGGCGTCATGGAAGATCACGTACGCCGGGACGCCCTGCTCCTTCGCGGTGGCCCCGCGCCAGGCGCGCAGCCGCTCGAACAGCGGCACCGCCTCCGGCGGCAGGTCCACCGGGGCGGCGGCGCGGCCGGACTTGCCCGACTTGGCGGACGACGACGAGGACTTCGCGGCCCGTGCCGCCCGCTCCGGCTCGCGCCGCAGCATCACCTGGTGCTGCCCGCCCAGCACCTCGCCGCTGCTCTCGGAGAGCACCAGCGTGCCGTAGTCGCCCTCCACGGCGATCAGCCCCTGGGCGAGCAACTGGCGCACCACGCCACGCCATTCGGCCTCGCGCAGCTCCGTGCCGATCCCGAACACGGACAGCGCGTCATGGTCGAACTGGATCACCTTGGCGGTCTTCTTGCCGAGCAGGATGTCGATCACCTGACCGGCGCCGAACTTCTGGTTCCGCTCCCGCTTGAGCCGTACGACGGTCGACAGCAGCTTCTGCGCGGGGACGGTGCCGTCCCAGGACTCCGCGGGCGTCAGACACGTATCGCAGTTGCCGCATGCGGTGCTCTGCTGACCGAAGTAGGCCAGCAGCCCCACCCGGCGGCACTCGACCGTCTCGCACAGCGCGAGCATCGCATCGAGATGGCTGCCGAGGCGGCGGCGGTGGGCCGCGTCGCCCTCCGAGCCGTCGATCATCTTGCGCTGCTGGACGACGTCCTGGAGGCCGTACGCCAGCCAGGCGGTGGAGGGCAGCCCGTCCCGCCCGGCCCGGCCCGTCTCCTGGTAGTAGCCCTCGACCGACTTGGGCAGATCGAGATGGACGACGAACCGTACGTCGGGCTTGTCGATGCCCATGCCGAACGCGATCGTGGCGACCACGACCAGCCCGTCCTCCCGGAGGAACCGCGACTGGTTCTCGGCCCGGATCCGGGCGTCGAGACCCGCGTGGTACGGCAGCGCCTCGATCCCGTTCTTCACCAGGAACTCGGCGGTCTTCTCGACCGAGGCACGCGACAGGCAGTAGACGATGCCCGCGTCCCCCTGGTGCTCGGCGCGCAGCAGCTCGAGCAGCTGCCGCTTGGGGTCGTTCTTGGGCGCGATGCGGTACTGGATGTTCGGCCGGTCGAAGCTCGCCACGAAGTGGCGGGCGTCCTGGAGCTTGAGCCGGGAGGCGATCTCGGAGTGGGTGGCCTCGGTGGCGGTCGCGGTCAGCGCGATACGGGGCACATCGGGCCAGCGCTCGTGCAGCTCGGACAGGGCCAGATAGTCGGGGCGGAAGTCGTGCCCCCACTGGGCCACACAGTGTGCCTCGTCGATGGCGAACAGCGAGATCGAACCCCGGCCCAGCAGCGAGAGCGTCGACTCCACCCGCAGCCGCTCCGGCGCGAGGTACAGCAGGTCGAGCTCGCCCGCGAGGAATTCCGCCTCGACCAGCCGCCGCTCGTCCAGGTCCTGGGTGGAGTTGAGGAACCCGGCCCGTACGCCGAGCGCCCGCAACGCGTCGACCTGGTCCTGCATCAGCGCGATGAGCGGCGAGACGACGACGCCGACGCCGCGGCGGACGAGCGCGGGGATCTGGTAGCACAGCGACTTGCCGCCGCCGGTCGGCATCAGAACCAGGGCGTCGCCCCCGGCCACGACATGGTCGATGATCTCTTGCTGATCGCCCCGGAACGCGTCGTAGCCGAAGACCCGGCGCAGCACGCGCAGCGCGTCGCTCGTATCGCCCGGGTCCGGTTCTCTGGTGTCCGGGCTGCTGGGGGGCGAGTCGCTGATGTCACCGTTCGTGAGGGGATCGATCTCGGGGAGAGGCACCCGGCGAGTCTAGTGGGCCGAAAGGGTGGATCGGGCCGAGGGACGGCCGCCCGTAGGGGCCGGTTGGGGATGTCTGTGGGTGGGCAGTGTGGCCGTGAGGCATGTGGGATAGTCATGCTCGCGTCAACGACCGTCGCGGTGTAGCCGCGTATCGATACCGTCCTTACCCCACGAGGAGGCCGATCGTGAGATCAAGCAAGGCTCTGCGCGCATTACCCGCCGTCGCGGTGGCGGTGCTCGCCCTGGCGGGCGGCCAGGCGGTGGCGGCGCCCGCGTCCGGGTCGGCGCAGCAGCAGGTCATTGCCGCGAGGGTGCTGACGTACGACTCGTCCCAGGCCGCGGAGTTCAAGGACGCCGTCACCAAGGGCGCCGCGATCTGGAACGACAGCGTGGCGAACGTGGAGCTCAAGCCGGTCGCCTCGGGGCAGCGGGCCAACATCCGCATCATCGCGGACAACGGCTGGCCGCGTACCGCCACGACCAGCCTGGGCAGCGGCACGATCTACTTCGGGCGGCAGGCCGTAGACGAGGGCTACAACACCGTGCGGATCTCGTCCCACGAGCTCGGCCACATCCTGGGCCTGCCGGACATGAAGCCCGGCCCCTGCTCGAGCCTGATGTCCGGCTCCACGGCCGGTACCTCGTGCACCAACCCGAACCCGAACGCGGCCGAAAAGGCGGAGGTCGAGGACAGCTTCGCCGGTGCGCTGACCTCCTCGGCGGCTACGCGCGACCTGCTGTTCGTGGACTGACCCACCTCGCGGGCCGGGAGCCCCCTCCCGGCCCGCAAGCTGCCTAGCCCTCGGCGGCCGGCGGGGGGCCCGTCGTCCCGCGGACGACCAGGGTCGGGGACACCGTCATCAGCACGGACCGCGTACGGCCCTCGATGCGCTCCAGCAGCAGCCGGGCCGCCGTCGTGCCCATCAGGCCGCCCGCCTGGTCGACGCTGGTGAGCCGGACCGGGGCGAGCGCGGCGACGGCGGTGTTGTTGTAGCCGGCCAGCGAGAAATCCTCGGGGATCCGCAGCCCCAGCTCGCGCGCGGCGCGGAAGACGCCCATGGCGGCCACGTCCGCCCCTCCGAAGACCGCGGTCGGCCGGTCCGCCGAGGCCAGCAGTTCCATCCCGGCCCGGTAGCCGCCCTCCTCCGAGAAGGCGGTCATCGCGACCCGCGCCAGATCCTGCAGCCCGTGCCGCCGCATCGCCTCGTGGTAGCCGCGGCGCTGGACCCGTTCGGGAGTGCCCGACCAGCCGCTGCCCCGGTTGCCGGCGGTGGAGGTCAGGGCGATCCGGCGGTGGCCGAGCCGGACCAGGTGGTCGATCACCAGGCCCGCGCCGAGGGCGTCGGCGTCGACGACCGAGTCGTGTTCCTCCGCCACGTCGTGGTGGCCGATCACCACCGTGGGCACGGTGGCCGCCGTGCGCAGCACCTCGGTGCGCGGAAAGCCGGGGCCGATGAGGATCAGCCCGTCCATCTGGCGGTCCACCAGGGCCCGGGCCAGCCTGGTCTGGTCCTCCTCGTCGAAGCCGGCCGCGCCGATCAGCACCTGGTAGTCGCCGCCCCGCAGTTCGGTGTTGACGCCCTCGAGGATGTCGGCGAAGAAGGCATTGCGGATGTTGTCCAGCAGCACGCCGATCGTGTACGTACGGCCGCGCATCCCGCGGGCGGCAGCATGCGGGCGGTAGTCGAGCTCGGCCATGGCCGCGCGCACCCGTTCGCGCATCTCGGGGCTCACCCCGTAGGCGTTGCGCAGCACCTTGGACACGGCTGATGTCGAGACCCCGGCGTGCAGCGCGACATCCGTGATCGTCACGCGGCGCTTGCCGCTCGTGGAGGCCATGGGGTCTCTCCGTCCGATGTCCTGTGTCCTGTGAAACGGTCTACAGAACGCCACTGTACGCCGTCGAAGGGGGCGCGCCGCCGATGGCCGCCCGTAGTGCTTTTTGCATCGTTACCCGCCCGTGACTTGACCCCCATGCCATCCGCGCCTCACCTTTGAGTCGTTTCAATTCGGAGAACGTTCTACACACGTATTCTCCGGGTCGGGACTCCGGAGCATGTCAAAGAAGACGGGAGCCACCGGATGACCATGGATCAATCCGCCCAAGCCACCTCGGCCGAGGCCGAGAGCACCGTCAGCCGTCAGCAGTGGAAGTGGTCGGTCCTGGCCGGCATGGCCTCGTATCTGGACGCGGGGTCGATCGTGGCGCTGGGCGCGGGCCTGGCGCTCTTCCAGGACGAACTCGGCCTCAGCGACTCGGGCCTCACCGGCGTCGGCGCGCTCGCGGCCATCGGGCCCAACGCCATCGGCGCGGCCGTCGGGGCCTTCATCGGTGGCCGGCTCGGCGACAAGCTCGGCCGTAAGCGGATCTACCAGTGGGATCTGCTGGTTTACGCGGCCGCGATCCTGTGCATCGCGTTCGCCGTCAACCCGGCGATGCTGTTCATCGGCACCTTCGTGGTGGGCGTGGCGGTGGGCGCCGACGTGCCGACCTCGCTGGCCCTGGTGGGGGAGTTCTCGCCGGCCAGGGCCCGGGGCAAGCTGCTCGGGTTCACCCAGGTCGCCTGGAACGTCGGGCCGATGATCGTGCTCCTGCTCGCGCTCGCGCTCTCCAAGCTCGATCTGCTGGGCATCCGCATCGTCTTCCTCCATCTGTTCGTGGTCGCGCTGATCACCTGGGCGCTGCGCAGGGGGATGACCGAGTCGGCGGTGTGGAAGGCCGCGGCGGACAAGGCGGGCGACGCGGCCAAGGGGACGGCCGCCGCGGCGGCCGGGGTGCGGGAGCTGTTCCGCGGGGCGCATCTGAAGGCGCTGCTGTGGACCGGAAGCTTCTACCTCTTCTGGAACCTGGCCGCCGGCACCGCGGGCCTGTTCACCCCGTACATGGTCAAGAACCTGGGCGCGGGGGGCCAGGGCACGAGCGTGGCGCTGTCCTGCGCCGGGTTCGGCGTCGGCATCGCCGCCACCGTCCTGGTGTTCATGCCGCTCGCCGACCGCGACCACCGCACCCGCCGGATGCTGTGGGCCATCGGAGCGGTGATGCAGATCGCCGCCTACGCGGTCTTCCTGTGGTTCCCCTTCACCGTGCCGACGATCCTCCTCAACACCTTCCTGTTCGGCGTGGGGGCCGCGATCGCCGGTGAGGCGGTCTACAAGACGTTCAGCCAGGAGCTCTTCCCGACCATGCTGCGGGGCACCGCCCAGGGCTTCACCTTCGGCGCGGCGCGCACCTGCCTGGGCATCTGGAGCTACTTCGTGCCCCACCTCGCCGACAGCGGGATCAGCACCATCGCGGCCCTGCTGACCGCGTTCCTGGTCATCAGCGGCGGCATCGGCTACTTCTTCATGCCGGACACGGCCGGAAAGTCCCTGGACCGCATCGAGGCCGAGCGCCGGGCGGCCGTGTGACACCGGCCGCGGACGAACTGCTCTCCCGGTTCACCGACCCCGCACCCGAATACGGGCCGCTGCCGATCTGGTGGTGGAGCGGTGCGAAGGTGACCCGGGAGCGGCTTCGCCGGCAGATGGCGGAGCTGACCTCCCAGGGCATCCGGCAGGCCGTGGTGATGTGCCTCGCGCCGACCGGCCCGACCTTCGGCTCGCTGGCGGACGACCCGCCGTATCTGAGCGAGGAGTGGCTGCGGCTGCTCGACGGGGCCTGCGCGGACGCCGACGAGCTGGGGTTCAGCCTGTGGATGTACGACCAGATCGGGTTCTCCGGCGCCAACTTCCAGGGTCAGCTGACCGCCCGTAACCCCGAGTTCGCCGGGCTCGCCCTCTACCGTACGAGCGCATCCGCGGAGGGCGGCGAGACCGTGCTGCGCCCGCCGACCGGCCACACCGCGCTCGCCGCGTACGCCGTCGCCGTCGGGTCCGGGCGGCGGGTCGCGGT
>NZ_JBSFMM010000106.1:0-38538 GCF_053599555.1 Streptomyces sp. NPDC000941 | reverse complement strand
GGCACCCCACAGGTCAGCCCCTGGGGTGGATCTCGACGGTGTCCTGTGCGGTGGCGAAGACCGGGTCGCCCAGCTGGATGCCGGCCTGGGCCGTCCGCCCTGGGCCGTCGCCTCGGCCTCCATCGCCGGGTAGAGCGACGGCCAGGCATGCCCGCCGGGCGGTGCGGCGCGGGGGTCGCCCTCCTCAAGGGGCGGCCTCCGCGCTCGCGCTACGGCGTTTCGATGACGATCGAGGCGTGGCCCGTGGCGAAGGGCGGATTGCCGAGTTGGAGGCTCACGCTGACCGTGCCGGGCGTCGCGGAGGAGTCGACCTCCATCGCCGGGTAGAGCACCACCCACTTGCCGGGGTCGGTGTCCAGCTGCGCCTGGCAGGTGAGCCGGCGGCCGTCGGGCGACCGCTGGGCCGCGCCCACGACCTCCTGGCTGCTGCCCTCCGGCCACAGCGTCAGCGCGTCCTCGGTGAACCGCATGCCTTGCGGAGCGGTCAGCGTGATCTGCTCGGTGGCGATGGCGCGGCGGCTGGTGTTCGTGATCTTCAGGACCGCCGGGTAGACCCATTGCTGCCCGGGCCGTACTCGTGCCTTCTCGAGTTTGGTCTGAACCACCCGGGCGGTGAGGGGCGATGGGGCGCCGGTGATCGTGCCCGAGATCTGAATGGGGGCGAGACGCCCGATGCTCGCCGAGCCATTGTCGTAACGGCCGGGCAGGGCGTCCGTCCGGGCCTGCACCGGGATGAAGTAGACGAGCGAACCGGTGTCGCTGGCGGTGGTGTTGAGATGCGGATTCGCCGTGATCACCAGCGTCTGCCCGGAGTCCTCGATGCTGTGGTCGAGCGGGACGGGGGTGACGCCGTGGGTGGTCTCGTAGTACGCGTACGTGGGCTGGCCCCTGAAAGTGAAGCCGGCCGGTGCGGTGAAACGCTGGACGATGTTCCCCGGGTTCACCGGTCGGTCGACGCCGGAGATGTACTTCACGGTGAAGACGGCCGACTGCCCGGGGGCGGCGGTGGGGATCGTGTCCTGAATGACGGTGAGGGCGGTCTCGTCACCGACCGGTGCGGGCACGACGATCATCACGGGCAGGCGCTCGACGTTGTCCTTGAGATTGATCTCACCGCTGTACTGGATCTCCAGCGTGGACGTGTAGATGCCCGCAGACGTGGTGTCGGGGGCGCTGACGCGGAAGACGCCGTCCAGGGAGCCCTCATGGGGCAGCAGCTGCTGCCCGGTGAAGGTGCGGCTGAGCCGCCGCTCGCCGGTGCCCGGCACGCCCACCAGGCCGTCGGCGAGGTTCAGCACCACGGTGACAAACCGCCCCTCGACCGGGTTGGGCCCGCGGTTCTTGATCCGGACACCGAGGTCGAACACCTGGCCATGCGGGACCGCGTAGGGGGCGACGCTCTCGCCGTACAGATCCGCGGCGGGCGGCAGCGGCGGCGTCATCTCGGCAACGGCCGTCACGCCGCGTACCCGGTGGTTGTTGTAGTCGCCGATGTACAGATTTCCCGCGGCGTCCAGCGCCACTCCCCACGGGCTGTAGAGCCGGGTGGAGACGGCCGGGCCGCCGTCGTCGATGTACCCCGCGATCCCGGTGCCCGCCACGGTGGTGATGATGCCGGTGGTGGATACCCTGCGCACGCGGTGGTTGCCACTGTCGCCGATGTACAGGTTCCCTGCGGCGTCCAGTGCCACGCCGTGGGGGTAGTTGAGGCTGGTGACGGCGGCGGGTCCCCCGTCGGAGACGTACCCGCCGGTGCCGTTGCCCGCGACGGTGGTGATGATCCCGTTGCGGGTCACCTTGCGGACACGGTGGTTCCCCCAGTCGCCGATGTACAGGTTCCCCTCGGGATCCACGGCCAGCCCGGACGGGGTGCTCAGCCGGGTGGCGACGGCAGGGCCGCCGTCGGAGACGTACCCCGGCTGGCCGTTGCCCGCGACGGTGGTGATGATCCCGTCGGGGGTCACCTTGCGGACCCGGTGGTTGTTCATCTCGCTGAAGTACAGATTTCCCTCACGGTCCACCGCGATGCCGTGAGGGTAGTTCAGCCGGGTGGCGACGGCAGGGCCGCCGTCGGAGATGTAGCCGGCTTCGCCGTTGCCCGCGACGGTGGTGATGACCCCGGCCGGGGTCACCTTGCGGACCCGGTGGTTGCCGAAGTCGGTGATGTAGACGTTGCCGGCGTCGTCGACGGCCACGTCGGGGGGCAGGCTGAGCCTCGTCGCGACCGCAGGGCCGCCGTCGGAGATGTAGCCGGCTTCGCCGTTGCCCGCGATGGTGGTGATGATCCCGTCGGGGGTCACCTTGCGGACCCGGTGGTTGTAGCGGTCGGCGATATAGAGATTGCCCTGCCTGTCGACGGCGAGACCGAAGGGGGAGTTGAGCTGGGTCAGCGGCGCGGGTCCGCCGTCGGAGAGATATCCGGCGGCACCGGTGCCCGCGACGGTGGCGATGGCGCCGTGGGGCAGGCCGATGGGTTGTGGTCCGGTTCCGTTACTTGATACGCCTGCCATCACTGCTTCTCCCGTCTGAGGGCACGGCACATCGGGCGCGGGGGTGAGCCGCGCCGATGAGGGTGGGGTGCTCCGGAGCAAGCCGGAGCCTAACCGCCGTACTCCAGTAGCTCTGCACGCCTCTTCCGGACAATCCGTCCGAGACGGGAACGGCGTTCTTGCGCCGTGGCAACGGCCGCCAACTGGACCTCCGGCCTCCGGCAGGGGCCGCCACCGACCCCCTGGCGCGGTCCGCACATGTCACAGGTCCACCCCGGCGGAATGGTGCCCGCCGTCATGCCCACCCGGGTGAATGTCGGCGTCCACTACACCGGAATCCGCCGAGGGCGGCTGAGCGATGGCGCAGAGGCGCCCTGCCCGATGGCCGGAACATGGTGTCACCCGAGGGACGGCGCTGGGAATGGGTCACCCGGACGACACGATCACATGCGCCAGATCCGGACAAACAAGCCACAGGTCGCCGACCCGGGGCCGCCCGCTCGATCAGCGTCTGGGCCGCGTCGACCCATGAAGGGCGCCTCATTCGTTGCTCATCAATGCCGAGTAGTTGGGCGGGGCTGGTATGGCGTCAAGAGGCACGAGTGCGCGCAACGGGACCTCGGCCGATCTTGTTGCATTGCCCTCGGGGTCGGTTGTGGCGCCCCGCTGCAGGTCAGCGCACGTGTGGGTGGGGAATCAAGCCGAGCGACGCTGGGGGCGGCCAGAGCACCGGGTGGCCGTTTCCAGGGCTCTGGCCGCGGTTCCGTGAAAGAGTAGGTCAGCGACGGGAAGACACCGTCCGTCCCTCGGTGTCCGTGCTGTCGCGATCAATGCGCTCAGGGACGTAGGGACAGTGGTCGGCTGTCTTGTGATGATCGACGGCTCGGCCGGTTCACGCCTGGAACTCGGTGAGATCGATGGCGTGAACGCGCAGCGGGTAGCCGTACACCGGGTGCGCCGTCTCCCGCTCGGGCACCATGCCGAGCTTGCGGATGACGTTCTCGGAGGCGTTGTCCCCCACCTGGTTGATGCTGATGACGCGGTCCAGGCCGCGGTCCTGGAGCGCGAACTCCAACGTGGCATGCGCGGCTTCGGACGCGTATCCCTGGCCCCAGAACTGCGAGCCGAGCCGCCAGCTGATCGCCACGGCGGGCATCACCTCCGGCAGGAACTCGGGCACGGACAGCCCCGTGAAGCCGATCAATTCGCCCGAGGCCAGCAGCTCGACGGCGAAGAGGCCGAAGCCCTCCTCGTCCCACTCCTCCTCCCACCGCTCGATGGCCTCCGCCGTGTGGTCCAGGTCGCGCACCGAGCCGTCGTCGATCCAGCGCATAACCCGCGGGTCCGCGTTGATGTCCGCCATGGGCGCGAGGTCGTCGTCGTGCCAGCGGCGCAGGAGGAGACGGGATGTGCGGATCTCGGTCATGCGCCCATCTTGCCGAAGGCAAGCGCCTCACCGCTAATCCGGCGCTCGGACGGTGTCTGGGAGGGGCGGTGCACTCCACCGCGCTGCTGGAGTCGGCCGTCGCTGCCTCCGCGCTCTACAACGAGGTCGTGATGATGGAGGCGTGCGAGGCGCTGGGCCTTGCCTCCGAGCCGCGCACCGTCACCGCCACCGACGACGACGGCAAAGCGAAACACGAGCGTTCATGACGGACCTGTACCGCCACCTGGGCGAGCACACGGACGTGCCCGCCGGGGACTCGATCTCGGCCACGATCCGGGCCTCAACGGCACAGGAGCAGGAGAAAACCGCCAGGCGACCCCCTCGGTCGGATCAGGAGGAGTCGCGGACGACCAACGTGGTGGACAGGACTACGTGTCGGCGGGGCGTCTTGGGGTCGGAGATCTCCTGGATCAGGATCCGGGCGATCGTACTGCCGATCTCCTCGACAGGCTGGCGCACGCTCGTCAAGGATGGGGTGGTGTGACGGGCAATGATCGAGTCGTCGAAACCGACCACCGCCACATCCTCCGGGACCCGCCGCCCCTGCGCGCGCAGTTCGACCAGGGCGCCTGCGGCCATGACGTCGGAGGCGACGAACACGGCGTCGAGGTCGGGAACGCGTCGCAGCAGCTCGCGCATGGCCCGCTGCCCGCTCTTCTCGGTGAAATCCGCCCGGGCCACAAGCACCTCCTCGGGTTCCCGGCAGGCCTCCCGCAGGGCGTTCCGCCAGCCCTGGAGCCTGCTGCGGCCGACTTCCATGTCCAACGGCCCGGTGATCGTCGCGACCTTTCTCCGGCCGCGTCCCAGCAGATGACGCACGGCCTCCTCGGCGCCGCCCAGATTGTCCGAACGAACATGACTCAGCGGCTCGGAGGGAGACCGCCGCCCGGCCAGCACCGTGGGAAGGCCGAATTCCTCCAGCACCCCGGGGATCGGATCGTCCCTGTGCACGGAGACGAGGAGTACGCCGTCGACCCGTCGCTCGGCGACCGACTCGGTGAGCTGGTCGAGTTCACCCTTGTCACGCACGAGGACGAGCTGCAGCTGCGTCTTGGTGTCGACAAGACCGGTGCTCACGCCACGGATCACGGCGGAGAAGTAGGGCTCCGAGTCCAGCCTGCTCTCCGCTTCAGGGATGACCAGTGCGATGGAGTTGGTCCTGCTGGTGACCAGGCCGCGCGCCACGGAGTTCGGCACATAGTTGAGTTCGGCGATCGCGGCTTCCACCGCTGCCCGGGCCCTGTCGCTGACCAGCGGTGATCCATTGATCACCCGAGAGACCGTGGTGCGTCCGACCCCGGCCCGTGCGGCCACGGTCTTGATGGTCGGTCGCTGGCTGGCGCCCATGATTCCCTCCTCCTGCGCGCTGCTCCCCTGGCGCTCACCAGCGCATTGTGCCAGAGCGTTTCACCGGCCACCGGCCGGAAAGTGAAGGCACAACATCTGGCGGCAACAAACTGGATTCAAGTTCTTGACACAGGCGCCTTCCCGCCGCCAGTCTTCCCTGGACTTATTGGGAACGTACCCACCGCGAATGGGAGCGTTCCCACTCGCCGATGTAGCCATGAGCCGTCCCAGTGGTTGGTACTCCGGTGCGCCGGTGCCGTTGTCAGGAGGAAGAAATGGGTGGGCGCTACAAGCTTTTACGTACAAGAAGTGCGGCTGTCGTCTCGGCCGCGCTCGCTCTCGGGCTGGTCGCCGGCTGCGGTGGAGGCAGTGACTCGGGAACGGGAGGCGGACGGTCCAAGGACGGCAAGGTCACCATCACCATGGGCCTGTTCGGGGTCATGGGCTTCAAGGAGACCGATCTCCTCGATCGGTACATGAAGGAAAACCCCAACGTCACCATCAAGGCCGAGGTGGCCGGCGATGAGCAGACGTACTACACCGCCCTGCAGACACACCTCGCGGCGGGCAGCGGGCTCAAGGACATCCAGGGCATAGAGATCGGCCGGGCCAAGGAACTCGTCGACACCCAGGCGGACAAGTTCGTCGACTTGTCGGACGTGCCGGGCACGGATCACTTCCTGCCGTGGAAGCTCAACCAGGTCACCACCTCCAAGGGCAAGGTCATCGGTCTCGGCACGGATATCGGACCGATGGCCGTCTGCTATCGCAAGGATCTCTTCAAGCAGGCGGGCCTGCCCACCGACCGCGAGGAGGTGGGCAGGCTCTGGGAAGGCGACTGGTCCAAGTTCGTCGACGTGGGCAAGGAGTTCAAGTCCCGCTCCAAGGACGACAAGGTCGCCTACATCGACAGCGCCAGCGGGCTGTTCAACGCGATGGTCTACGGCGCCTCGAAGCAGTACTACAACGAGAAGGGCGACCTGATCTATCAGGACAACCCTGTGGTCAAGGAGGCCTGGGCCACGGCCTCGGAGGCCGCCACCTCGGGGCTGACGGCGAAGCTCCGGCAGTTCCAGCCCGGTTGGGATCCCGGGCTGGCCAACGGCACCTTCGCCGCCACCGTCTGCCCCGCTTGGATGCTCGCCCACATCAGCGAGAAATCCGGAGCCGCGAACAAGGGCAAGTGGGATGTCGCGAAGGCGCCCAAGGGCGCCAACTGGGGCGGCTCCTTCCTCGGCGTCCTGGAGAAAAGCCCGGTCAAGGAGGAGGCCAAGAAGCTCGTGGCCTGGCTCACCGCGCCGGAGCAGCAGGAATACCTGTTCAAGAAGCTCGGCAACTTCCCCTCTTCCGAAGAGGCGTTGAAGTCCCCCGGTGTGGCGGAGGCGAAGTCCGAGTACTTCAGCGGCGCCCCGATCGGCAAGATCTTCGGCGCCGCGGCCCAGGAGATCCCCGACAAGCAGGTGCTGGGCCGGAAGGACGGCACGATCAAGGACATCATCTCCCAGGGGCTGACGCTGATCGAGTCGCAGAACCAGAGCCCCGACAAGGCGTGGGCCACCACGGACAAGCGGATCAAGAAGGCCACCGGCTGACCGTGCGCACGTCCAGGGTTCCGGCGGCCGTCACGGCGGCGGCCGCCGGAACCGACCCCTCACCCATGTCTCGAAAGGAGGCCTGAAGGTGGTCACTTCCGGTTCGGTACCGCACGCCGACGGCACCCAGAACATCCCGGCCGGCGCCGTGAAGGCGCCCGGCGTCAGCGGTGACGGAGACCGCCCCAGGCAGGGCCGGCGCAACCTCCTGCACCGCCTGGACATCAAGGGGGCGCCGTACGCGTTCATCGCTCCGTTCTTCATCGTCTTCGCGGCCTTCGGCTTCTACCCGCTGCTGTACACGTTCTGGATCTCCCTGCACCACGTGGAGCTGGCCTCCATGAACCTCATGGAGTGGCGCGGCTTCGGCAACTACACCGAACTCTGGCAGGACGACCGGTTCTGGAACGCGCTGTCCAATACCTTCACCATCGGTGTGCTGTCCACCGTGCCCCAGCTGTTGATGGCCCTGGGTCTGGCCCATCTGCTCAACTACAGACTGCGCGGCTCGACGTTCTTCCGGGTCGCCGCGCTGACACCGTACGCCACCTCGGTGGGTGCTGCTGCCCTGGTGTTCACCATGCTGTTCGAGCGCGACTTCGGTTTGATCAACTGGATGCTGAGCCTGGTCGGCGTCGACAACGTCGACTGGGAGAACAACAAATGGGCTGCCCAGAGCGCGATCTCCGTGATCGTTATCTGGCGCTGGACCGGCTACAACGCGCTGCTCTACCTGGCGGCCATGCAGGCCATTCCGCGGGACCGGTACGAGGCGGCGGCCATTGACGGCGCGTCACGCTGGCAGCAGTTCACCAAGGTCACCGTCCCCGGCATCCGGTCCACGATCCTCTTCACCATCGTGTTGTCCACCATCGGCGCGACCCAGCTGTTCGGCGAACCGCTGATCTTCGGCCAGGGACCCAACGGCGTCACCGGCGGCGCGGACAACCAATATCAGACGCTCGGCCTGCTGCTGTACGAAGAGGGCTGGAAAAACTACCAGATGGGGCGGGCGGCAACCGTCGCCTGGGCGATGTTCCTGCTGCTGATCCTCATCTTCGCCCTGCAGCGTGTCCTCAAGCGCTTCACCTCCCGCAAGTCCTGACCAGGAGCAGCCAGCCATGACCACCGAAAGCCTCCAGCCCCGGGCGGGCGCGCGTTCGGGGACCCCCTGGGACACGTCAACGCCGTCCAGGCGCCGATTCCGCCCTTCACTGCGCCCCAGGGCCGGGCGCCAGCACCACGCCGGTCCGGTCGCCTACGTCCTGCTCGGCCTGGCCACGGTGTTCTCCCTCTTCCCGCTTTATTTCACGGTGGTGGCGGCGTCGAGCGACAACACCCGTGTCACGCAGACCCCGCCACCGTTCCTGCCCGGGCCGAATCTCTTCGACAACCTCGGCAAGGCGTGGCAGGACGCGGCACTGGGCAAGGCCATGATGAACAGTCTCATCGTGGCGAGCGCCATCGCCCTGTCCACCGTGCTGTTCGCCACCCTGGCCGGGTTCGCGCTCGCCAAACTGCGTTTCAAGGGACGCAACATCGCGCTGATGCTGGTCATCGGCACCATGATGGTGCCGCCGCAGCTCGGTGTCGTACCGCTCTTCATGATGATGACGGAACTGGGATGGGGTCAGCAGCTGCCCGCCGTCATCTTTCCGACGCTGGTCAGCGCGGTCGGAGTGTTCTTCATGCGGCAGTATCTCTCCGAGGCGCTGCCGGACGAACTCATCGAGGCAGGGCGGGTGGACGGCGCGCACTCGCTCCGCATCTTCTGGAGCATCGTGCTGCCGATCGCCCGTCCGCCGATGGCCGTCCTGTTCATGATCACCTTTGTGCACGCCTGGAACGACTTCTTCTGGCCGTTCATCGTGCTGGACATGAGCAACCCGACCGTCCCGGTCGCGCTGACCCAGCTCAGTGCGGGCTATGTGCGCGACCAGTCGCTCATCATGGCCGGCGCGCTGCTCGGCACCCTGCCGCTGCTGGCTATGTTCATCGTCTTCGGCCGCCAGATAGTCGGCGGCATCATGCAGGGCGCGGTCAAGGGCTGAGCCCCCACCCGCTCCCTCGGGCGCCTCCCCCGCCCGGGTTCCTCCTGAAGGGTGCCAATGTGGGATGCCGTCGGGAGCACCGCTCAGCGCCCGAAGACTCGGGCCGAGGTGAGCTCGTCCGGCGTTGTAGTGCTGGGCATACATGGTGAGAACGGTGCGCAGGTGTCGCTCACCGGTGATGAGGAGTCGGTCGGTGCATCCGGCACGGGCTGTGCGTATCCATCGTTCGGCGAACGCGTTTGACCGCGGCCTGTGCGGCGGGGTCGGGATGACGGCTGTGCCGTTGCCGACGAAGACGGCGTCGAACGCGGCGATGAAGCGCTGTCCCGGTCACAGATACGTCGCACCGGGCGACACCGGTCCGCGGCACGTAGATGACGCCGGCGAGTGCCGCCCGGTCCGGAACACGCAGCCGCCCAGGGTGGCGGTGGCGTCGTTCGGGAACGGGCGGCAGCAGCGGAGCCTGTCCCGCTGCTGCCGCGTGGCCAAGGATGCGGAGGTCTTGGCGTTCTGCACTGTGCGAAGTGGTGGAGGGGATGGCGCCACTCCGCTGAATGTCAGTGGAGCGCGGACGGATGCCGGGCGAGCGGCGTGACGGTGATGTCCATGTACGGGAAAAGTGGCAGTCCCCACAGGATTTCGTTGAGCCGGTCGTTGTCGGCGACGTCGAAGACGCTGAGGTTCGCGTACTGCCCCGTACAGCGCCACAGGTGCAGCCACTCGCCGTCGTGCTGGAGCCGCTGGGCGTACTCCTTCTCGGCGGCGAGGGTCGTGGCACGGGTCTCGGGGTCCAGGTCGGGCGGGAGATTTACGGTCATGTGGACGGCGAAGAGCATGGCGGTCTCCGGTCGGTCAGGAGGCGGGGTCGAGGACGAAGCCGTGGGTGACCTCGTGCCCGCCGTCTGCGGTGGGCCGGGGGTCGATCAGCAGCTCGGGCTTGACCGCGCTGGCCACGTCGTCCTCGACGTATGTACCGCCCTTGAAGTACAGCTGGGTGGTGAGCGGGGCATGTCCGGGTGCGGAGACCTTCAGGTGCAGGTGGGCGGGGCGCCAGGCGTGCCAGCCCGCGGCGGAGATGAGTCGTCCGCAGGAGCCGTCGGTGGGGATCTGGTACGGGGCGGGCTGGATCGTCGTGACCGCGAACCGGCCCTGGTCGTCGGCGACCACGCTGCCGCGCAGGTTCCACTCCGGGATGCCGGGGGCGAACCGCGAGTACAGCCCCTCGTCGTCGGCCTGCCACATCTCCAGCCGCGCACCGGCCAGGGGGCCGCCGGACGCGCTGGTGACCTGCCCCTGGAAAAGGAGCTCGGTACCCGCCTCTCCGTCGCGCATGGGCAGGGCGGAGATGCTGGGGAGTTCGGGGGCGCCGGGGACGTAGTACGGGCCTTCGATCGTGCCCTTGCTGCCCCGGCGGGCGGCGGTGGCGACCTCCTCGACGACGTGCTCGACCCAGACGTCCAGGAAGAGCGGCCACTCTCCGTCCCGGCCGACGGAGATCAGCCACGACTTGAGTGCGTTGTACTCCTCGTAGGTCACCTGGTGGCGGCGGACGATGTCATGGACGGCGGTGATCAGCTCTGTGGCGAGGGTGTGGACGCGCCCGGTGTCGGCGGGCGGCGCGGAAGTGGCGGTCTTGTCGGTCAGAAAGCGCTCCGTGGCCGAGGCGCCGGATGCGGCGGCAGTGGCTTTGACGGTGGCATCGGACATATCAGCAGACTCCTTTGTCAGTTGGATTTGCCAGTTGGGTTTGTCAGTTGGGGGGAAGGTTGGGATGGCGGGCGAAGGGGGCGCGGACGGGCGGTTCAGCGGTCCTGGCGGTAGCGGTCGAGCTTCTCCGGGTCGATCGCCACGCCGAGGCCGGGGAGGTCCGGTACGGCGAGCGCGCCGTCGGCGATGGCGAGCGGCTCGGTGAGCAGGTCGTCGCTCATGTCCAGGAAGTTGGAGAGTTCACCGGGGCGGCGCGCCGAAGAGGCGTGGGCGGCGCCGAAGGCCACCGTGCACACCGTGCCCAGCCGGCCGTCGATCTGATTGCCCATGACGACCTCGGCGCCCATCCCCTCGCACTGGAAGAGCACGCGCTGGGAGTGGGTGAAGCCGGTGCGGGCGGTCTTGATGCTGATCGCTGTGGCGGCTCCGTCCAGGAGCGAGCGGGTCACCTCGGCGGGCGTGGTGGCGGATTCGTCCGCGACGAACGGCACGGGGCTGTTGCGCACGAGCCACCGGCGGCCCAGGACGTCGTCGGCGGGGCACAGTTCCTCGGCCAGTGTGATGCCGATCGCGTCGAGCTCTCGCAGGGCCGCCGCCGACTCGGAGGCGGTCCAGCCGCGGTTGCCGTCCACGTACAGCTCGGCCTCGTCGCCCAGCGCCTCGCGCAGGGCCTGGCACACCTCGATGTCGAGCCGGACCGGGCGGCGCCCGACCTTCACCTTGAAGGTGGTGATGCCGTAGGTGTCCCGCATCCGCTCGGCCTCCGCCACCATGCGCTCCGGGGTGTCGAAGCCGAGCATGTGGGCCACCCGCATCCGGTCGGCCCAGCCGCCGAGGAGTCGGCTGACCGACAGGCCCAGCGACTGGCCCGCGATGTCCCACAGGGCCATGTCGATCGCCGCCTTGGCGGCCGGGTTGCCCACCGTGCGGTGCAGCCGGGCGTGGATCCGCTCACGGGCGAGGACGTCCATGCCGGTGAGCTGGGGGGCGAAGATCCGCTCGATCACCCCGGTCACGGAGGTCTGCGTCTCACCGTAGGTGAAGGGGCGGGGCGGCGCGTCGGCCACCCCGGTCAGCCCCTCGTCGGTGTGGACGCGGACGAGGACGTGTTCGGCGGTGTGCACCTCGCCGCTGGCGAAGCGCAACGGCTTGGAGTACGGGATCGCGTACGGGATGGCCTCGATCGCGGCGATCTTCATCGGACGGCCTCCTCGGCTCTGAGGGCGGCCCCGAGCAGCCGGCCCACGCGGTCGGGGTGGCCCACGAGTTGGAGGCCGAGCGGCATGCCGTGCGGGTCGCGGTGGCCGGGGACGGTGACGGCCGGCAGGCCGAGGAGTTGCCAGGGGCGGCTGAGGACGGGCGTGCCGGTGGCGCCGAGACCGTGCGGGGCGGGCCCAGGGGCGGCGGGGCCGAGGATCGCGTCGGCGTCGGACAGCAGGTCAAGCAGCCGGGCGCGGGCGGTGCGGGCGGTCTCCAGGGCCGCCCGGTAGTCGGCCTCGGGTGTGCTGTGTCCGCGGTCCAGCAGATCGCGCAGGTGTGTGCTGAGGGCCCCCGGGTGCTCGGAGCGCTCGACTGCGAGGGAACGGGCCGCTTCGTAGGCCATGACCGTCGCGTGTCCGTCGGCGAGCGCGGGGGTGGCCACCTGGGTGCCGAGGTCGTCCGTCGCCGCCCCGGATGCCGCCAGCGCCTGCCTGGTGCGGTACAGGGCGCTCAGCATCTCCGGGTCGACGTCGGTGAGTCCGGTGCCCGGCCACACCAGAATCCGCAGGGATTCCGGCTCTTCGGTCCGGGTGCCGTCCACGGCCTCGACGGCCCCGGCCAGGTCGGACACTCGGGTGGCGAGCAGTCCTGGCGCGTCCAGGCTCGGGCTGAGTCCGGTGAAGCCTCGGGTCGACCAGGCACCGACCGGGGCCACGTACCCCGCGACACCGCAGTAGGAGGCGGGCCTGGTCAGCGAACCGGCCGTCTGCGAACCGAGTGCGAGCGGCACCACACCCGCCGCGACGGCGGCGGCCGAGCCGCTGGAGGAGCCGCCGGGGGTGTGGGCCGGGTGGTGCGGGTTGCGGGTGGGTCCGGGCTGGAAGTACGCGAACTCGGTGGTGACCGTCTTGCCCAGAGGGACGGCGCCGGCCTGGCGCAGCCGGTCCACCAGCCAGGCGTCGTGCGTGGCGATCCGCCCGCGGCGCAGCGGGGTGCCGCATTCGGTGGGCAGCCCGGCCACGTCGATGATGTCCTTCACGCCGAACGGCACGCCCCGCAGCGGTCCGTCCGGGGCCGCCTCGGCCGCCGCGCGGGCACCGTCGGGGTCCACGCGGACCCAGGCCCGGATCTCCGGCTCGGTGTTCTCCAGGCGGCGCAGCGCGTCGTCGACCGCGGCTGTGCGCGGGGGCGTCACGGCCGCGCGCCTTCCGGCACCAGCGGTGTGGCGTCGAGGCGGTGGAACGCCCGGTTGAAGTAGACCAGGCTCTGGCCGCCCGACCGGGTGCGGATCTGCTCGATGTCGACGAAGAGCACACTGTGGGAGCCCATGGGGACGGTGTGCTTGATGGTCCCGACGGCGGCCACCAGGGCGTCCTTGAGGACCGGCAGGTCCTGGTCGGGGTCCCACACGTCCCAGGTGAAGCGTTCGGCCATGGCCACCTTGGTGACCCCGGCGAAGTGCAGGGCGAGTTCCTGCTGCTCGCCGCCCAGGACGTTGACGCACACCCGTCCGTTCGCCCGGAAGACGCCGTGCATGGCGCTGCCGCGGTTGAGACAGACCAGGAGGGTCGGCGGATCGTCGGTGACGGAGCAGACGGCGCTGACGGTGATGCCGCAGCGGCCGTTCGGGCCGTCCGTGGTCAGGATGTTGACGGCCGCCGGGAGGTGGGCCATCGCCTCGCGGAAGTCGGCCTGGTCGGGGGTCACGGCGGTGCCGCTCCTCTCCTGGTTCGGTTCGGGCCGGTTCACCACAGCTCGACCACCAGCCGCGGTGACGTCGCGCGCGACACACAGGCGGCGATCTGGTCTCCGGCCGCCTTCTCCTTGGCCGACAGACAGTGGTCGCGGTGGTCGGGTTCGCCCTCGACGACCCGCAGCACGCAGGTCCCGCAGATGCCTTCGCGGCAGGAGGTCTCCAGCGGAACGCCGTTCTCCTCCAGCACGTCCGCGATGCTCTTCCCGGGCGGCACGGTGAAGACCTCGCCGGTGTCGAGTTCGACCTCGAAGCCGTCGTCGGCCCCGGTGTCCGCCGACGTCGCCGCCTGGAACGGCTCGGAGTGGATCTGCTCCTCGGGCAGGCTTCGGGCCGCCAGCTCGCGGACCTGTGCCATGAAGCCCTGGGGCCCGCAGGTGTATACGTGTGCGTGGGCCGGAAGCCCCGCCAGTGCTCGCGTCAGCTCGCGGGCCACCGTCTGCCGGCCGGCCCCGAAGTGGCGGACGACGCGATCGGCGAAGGCGGACTCCTCCAGCAGCCCGGCGAAGGCCGCCTCGGCCCGGCTCCGTGCCACATAGTGCAGCCTGAACTCGGCTTCCCGGGCGTGCAGTTCGTACGCCATCGCCAGCAGGGGCGTGATCCCGATCCCGGCCGCCACCAGGTGGTGCTCCCCTGCCCGTGGGGCGAGGCCGAAGAGTCGGCGGGGCGCTCCGATGGTCAGCTCCGTGCCCCGCTCGACCTTGTCGTGCAGGGCCTGGGAGCCGCCCCGCGAGTTCTCCTCGCGTTTGACGGCGATGGTGTACGCACCGGTGCCGTCGGGCGGTCCGCACAGCGAGTACGGGCGGGTGATCCCCGTGGGTCCTGTCACGTCGATGTGCGCGCCCGCCGGGTACGGGGCGAGGGGGGCGCCGTCGGGGCGGATGATCCGGAGGACCTTGATCGTGTCGGTTTCGGCGTGGGTCTCGGTGACGGTGACAGTGAACATCCGTCTGCCTTCGCGTTGGGTGTGGTGCTGACGGCGCTGTCAGCGCATGAACAGGCCGCCGTTGGCGTCCCAGCACGCTCCGGTGACCGCGTCCGCGTGCTCGGCGGCGAGCAGCACGGCCATGTCGGCGATGAACCGCGGGCGCCCCAACCGCCCTACCGGGATGGACTGTTCGATGGCGGCGAGCTGGTCGGGCGGCACCATCTCGCGGACCACCGGCAGGTCCTGGGGCCCCGGGGAGATGGCATTCACCGTCACGCCGTGCGGACCGAGTTCGCGGGCGAACACCTTGGTCAGGGTGGCCACTCCCCCCTTCGCCGCCGCGTAATGGCCGCCGGTGGCCGTGCCGCCGTTCTGGCCGGCGAGGGAGGCGATGTTGACGATGCGTCCGTAGCCCCGCTCGGCGAAGTAGGCGCCGAAGACCTGGCAGCCGAAGAAGGTGCCGTTGAGGTTGGTCGACACGACCTGTTCGAAGCTGTCGGGGCTGATCTCCATCAGCGCTTCTGCCTTGGCGTGTCCGGCGTTGTTGACCAGCACATGGACGGCGCCCCAGCGCTCGGCCACCTGGTCGCGGACCCGGGCGAAGGCGTCCTTGTCGCGTACGTCCAGGGCGAGCCCGACGGCGGTGCCACCATCCGGGTCGAGGTCCGCCGCGACCTTCGCCGCCGCGGCCTCGTCCAGGTCGGTGAGCGCGACGCGGTAGCCCCGGTCGTACAGTCGCCCCGCGATGCAGGCGCCCAGTCCGCGGGCGGCTCCGGTGACGACCGCGACCCGCCAGTTCCCGTCCTCGTACGGGCTCACAGCAGGAACCCGGAGGCCGTGACCGTGTCGTCGGAGTTGACCATCCGCACGATCTTCCGCGAGATCCGGGGGCCGTCCGCCCCGAAGACGAGCCGGTGCGTGACGTCGGCGGCGAGCACGAAGGTCTCCTCGCGCTTGTAGCCGACCAGGATCTGCGCCGAGCAGACCTCCAGGGCGCCCTCCTCGCGGCCGGTGACCACGAACCGCGAGACCGAGCGGACCGTGCGGGCCGCCGCGACCGCCGAGATGGAGAGGCCGCCGGTGAGGCGCTCGACGCGCATACGGCGCATCCGGTCGTCGTCGTAGACCAGGTTGAGGGTGGCGGCGAAGTCGGTGGTCTCCCGGTCGATGGGGACGACGTACTCGCCGCCCTCGGCCCACAGGGCGTCCCACTCGTGGTAGCGCCGGGCGTCAAGCAGGTGGGCCTCCCGCCAGATCAGGGAGACGGCGGCGAGGGCGCGCGGGTCGTCGAGCGGGAGTTCCGCGACCGCCGGGGCCGTAGCGGGGGCGTCAGTTGTCATCGGTCATCATCCGCTTCCACATCGCGTAGGCCTCCCGCATCCCCGTCTCGTCGGTGGCGTGGGATGTGGGCTGGCCGAGGTCGTTGGGGGTCTCGCGGCCGAGGCCGCGGTTGACGAGGATGGGCAGGTCCGCGCCGCCGGCCACGCCGCGCTGGACGCGGCTCCAGGCCTCCGCGTCGTCGGGGCTGCCGAAGCCGAACGGACCCTGGAAGTGCTCGTGGATGCGCAGCCGTTCGCGGTTGACGATCTCCGGTCCGCCGTCCAGGCCGAGCGCCACATGCCGGATCTCGGTCTCCGCGACCGAGATGGGCCGCAGGACGCGGAAGAACGCCATCGACATGGCGACATTCGGGAACAGGTTGAGGTTGAACCCGGCGCCGTGCAGGGAGCGGACGATGCGCCGCACCTTCTCCGGCGGCAGGTCCTTCGACAGTTCCTCGACGATGTGGCCGAAGCGGTCCTGAAGCTTCTCGGTGCCGTCGTCGACGTCCAGGTCGGCGTGTTCGGCGACGGAGACGGAGACACTGTGGCCGTTGCCGAGGGCGTGGGTGACCGCGGTCTCGTCCGTCATGATCGACAGCATGCTCGCGGTCTCGGCGTCGACCGAGGACATCCAGGAGCGGTGCACGATCGGGAAGTGGTACCAGTCGGTGGTGTTCTCCAGCTGGATCTTCCAGTTGCCCTGGAAGCGGAACTTGTGCTCGCCCTGCACCTTGATCGGGTAGCCCGCGCCCTGCTTCATGAAGCGGTCGATCCACAGTCGCGCCCCGCCGAGGAAGTCCTCCAGCGGCTCGATGCCGTGGTCGAAGCTCGCGAACACCATGCCCGCGTAGCTGCCGACCTTCAGCCGCTGGAGCGGGAGGTCCCGCTTCTCGACGACGTCCTCGTAGCCCTCGGGGTAGGGGATGCCGCGCAGGGTGCCGTCGAGCGCGTACGACCAGGCGTGGTACGGGCAGGTGAAGCCGTTGCCGTTGCCCTTGGGGGCCTCGCAGACACTGGCGCCTCGGTGGCGGCAGCGGTTGAGCAGGACGTTGATCCCGCCCTTGCGGTCCCGGGTGACGATGACGGGGCGGCGGCCGACCCAGGCCGTCTTGAAGTCCCCCGCCTTGGCGATCTCGCTCTCGTGAGCCACCCACACCCAGGTGCGGTGGAAGATCCGGTCCATCTCACACTCGAAGAGGGCCGGGTCGGTGTAGAGGGTGCCCGCGACGCGGTCGGACTCGACCAGCGAGGCGATGTCGGGGGTCCCCGGACGCGCGGTCATCGGGCGGCCTCCGGCTGGGGCAGCGGACGGCCGAGGCGCGCCTCGATCTTCATATAGCGCCACAGGCCGTGCTCGCCGACCTGGACGGTGCGGAAGAGGTTACAGGCCGCGGCCACGGTCGGCTGGTCGACGACATCGGCCAGTACGTAGCAGGTCCAGGGCCAGGAGTCGGAGGGGCCGACCATGTGCTGGTCGTCGTCGACGGTGCCGAGGACGGTCACGCCGGGCAGCTCGTACAGCTGGGCGAGCATGCTCGTGAAGCCGTCCCAGACGGTCTTGCCCTGGCCGGTGGGCAGGTCGAAGAAGTTCTGGTTGACGCCGACGCAGAACAGCACGCGCAGCGGGGCGTTCGCGGGTTCGGGCATGGGGGGCTCCTGTCTGTCAGAGGTAACCGGGGAAGGGCTGGACGCCCATGAGGACCGCGCCCGCGCCGTCGTACACGCCCTCCTGGAGGAAGGCGTGCTGCGGGACGACGGAGGCGTCGCGCAGGGCGCGCTGCAGCGGGCTGCCGTCCGCGATGGCGGAGATGCCGGCGAGCTGGTAGGCGGCCCGTACGGCCTCGAAGGAAGTCCTGGCCAGGTGGGTGGAGGCGAGCCGCAGCGCACTGGCCTGCCTGGGGGTGGCGGGATCGCCCGCCGCCACGGTCGCCCACGCCTCCTCGGTGGCCTCGTAGAAGAAAGCGCGCGCCGACCGCAGCTCGGCCTCCGCCCGGCCCACCGCGATGCGGTAGGTGGCGCGCTCGGCGGGCTTGGGCGCCCCGGTGTACCCGGCGCGGCCGCCGGCGGCGATGACCTGGTCGAGCGCGGCGCGGGCGACGCCGAGGCCGACGACGGCCAGGACCTGCGCGGCGTACGGGACCGTCGGGTAGCGGTAGAGCGGCTCGTCGACGGTGGGCTCGCCGCCGCGGACGAATGTCCACTCCTCGGGGACGACCGCCTCGTCGACGGCCAGGTCGTGGCTGCCGGTGCCGCGCATGCCGATGACGTCCCAGTTCTCGACGATCTCGGCCTGCTCGGGCCGCAGTACGGCGGTCAGCGGTCGGCCGCCCCGGCCGTCCCGGCCGGTCCCGGGCTTGATGCCCACCCCCAGGAGGTCCGCGCCCTTGCAGCCGCTGGCGAACTTCCAGCGCCCCGAGACCCGGTAGCCGCCCTCGGCGCGCTCGGCGGGCTGGACCGGGAACAGGCCGCCCGCGAAGGCCACATCGGGGCCGTCGGCATACAGCCGCGCCTGGGTCTCCTCGGGAAGCGCGGCCAGATAAATACCGGACGAGCCGAAGCTGGCGACCCAGCCGGCGGAACCGTCGACCTCCGATATGCGCTCGATGAGCGCCAGGAATTCGGCGGGCGGCAGGGCGTCTCCGCCGAAGCGCTTCGGGACCCCGGCCCGGTAGATTCCCGCACGCTTGAATTCAGCGATCACATCCGGCGGCACATGCCGCTTCTCCTCGAACTCGGCCCGCCGTTCGGCGACGACCGCCAGCACCTGGTCAAGTGTTTCCGGGGGAGCCGGCGTCCGCGTCATGGGAGATTCTCCTCGCATTCCGGGGCGGTTCTCTTGTCCGCCACCCCTTCACGCTATGGGCCGCGATTCGCCTCCTACAATTGGGAATTGGCCGCATCGACTAGGGGATTTCCCGTAGTCGGATTTCCCGTGGTTGGCTTTCCCGCAGTCGGTATTTCCGGCAGCAGGTTTTTCCGTACGACTCCCGCCTGCGCGACCAGGACGACGTTCTCCGGACTGCCGAGTGCGGCGATATCGCGGAGCGGATCCCGTTCGGCGACCACGAAGTCGGCCGTCTTGCCGGTCTCCAGGGAGCCCAGCCGGTCGTCGACGCCGAGGAGCCGGGCTCCGTTCAGGGTGCCCGCCGTGATCGCGTCGAGGGGGTCCATGCCCAACTCGACCAGGTACGACAGCTCCATCAGATTGCGGGCGTGCGGGACGACGCCCGCGTCGGTGCCCAGGGCGATGGGCACACCCCGGCTGATCGCGTGCGCGATGTTCTCCTTGCTGATCCCCGACCAGCGGCTCTTCTTGCGGTAGTGGTGCTCGGCCATCGCCGCGCGGTCGAGCGGGGTGAACACGGTGGACAGGGTGGGGACGAGGAACACGCCCGTCTCCAGGGCCAGATCGCACAGTTCGTCGGTCATGCCGTAGCCGTGCTCGATGCTGGTGACCCGGGCCCGCAGTGCGTTGCGGATGCCGGCGCTCCCCTGCGCGTGCACCGCCACGGGCTTCCCGCGGTGCCGTGCCGCCTCGTCGACGACGGCGGCCATCTCCTCGCACGTCAGCCCCTCGTCGTCGGGGTCGTCGTGCGGGCTGCCCATGCCGCCGGTGGCACAGACCTTCACCACGTCCGCTCCCGCGCGCAGCACCCGCCGGGCCGCGAGCCGCGCCTCGTCGGCCGTGTCGGCGAGCTCGCCCAGGTGGGGGGCGGCGTCGATGCCGCCGGGCAGCGAGCAGTCGGCGTGTCCGCCGGTGTGGCTGATCACCTTCACGGCGACCTGGAGCCGGGGGCCCTCGATCAGACCTCGTTCGATCGCCGTGCGGTAGCCCGCGGGCACACCGCCGAGGTCGCGCAGTGTCGTCACGCCCGCGTCCAGGGTGGCGCGCAGCCGTTCCGCGATCTCGAAGGTCTCCACCGTCGGGTCGGCGGCCAACCCCGCGATCAGCCCGCGCTCCGGGGTCATGCACAGGTGCGCGTGGCAGTCGAAGAAGCCGGGCAGCAGGGTCCTGCCGCCCAGGTCGACCGTGGTCGCGGTGGGTGTCGGCGGCGCGGCGGCCTCGGGGCCCGCGTATGTGATCAGCCCGTCGTCGTCCACGACGAGGACCGCGTCCGGGACGGGGGTGGCCCCTGTTCCGTCGATGAGAGTGGTGTGCTGGTATCGGGTGGTCATGACAGCTCCGTTCGGAACAGGTAGGTGCCGGGGCCGACCTCGACGGGCTCCGTCGCATCCGGCAGGTCGATCAGCGCGGTGGTGCCGGGTGGGACCGTGACGGTGACGCGCAGCTCACCCCCGGTGCTGGTCCAGGACACCTCGGCGCGGCCGTACGGGGTGTCGTGGGCGGCGGAGGCATGACTCAGCCCGCCGCCGGGGCGGGGGCGGACGAGGATGCGCCGGTAGCCGGGGGCGGCGGGGGCGAGCCCGGCGACGGTGCGGTGCAGCCAGTCGGCGACGGCTCCGAGGGCGTAGTGGTTGAAGGACGTCATCTCGCCGGGGTTGACCGTGCCGTCCGGGAGCATGCTGTCCCAGCGCTCCCAGACGGTGGTCGCGCCCATGGTGACCGGGTAGAGCCAGGACGGGCAGGTCCGCTGCAGCAGGAGCCGGTAGGCGGTGTCGTACTCCCCCGCCTCGCACAGGGCGTCGCAGATCAGCGGCGTGCCGACGAAGCCGGTGCCGATGTGGTGGTCCTCCCGGCGGACGAGCTCGGCCAGCCGCCGCCCGGCGCGTGCGCGCTGCCCGTCGGTGGCCAGGAGCCCGAAGCGCAGCGCGAGGGCGTACGCGGTCTGCGCGTCGCTGGTGAGACGGCCGTCCGGGGTGAGGTACTCGGCGCGGAAGGCGGCCCGTACGGCGTCGGCCAGCCGGGTGTAGTGGGCATGGTCGTCGTGGCGGCCGAGCGACTCCGCCGTGCGCGCGAGCAGTTCGGCCGAGCGGGCGTAGTAGGCGGTGGCCACCAGGTGCGGGTCGGTCCTGGCGTCGCCCGGGCGGTCCGGCGGGGCGGCCGGGTCGAGCCAGTCGCCGAGCTGCCGGTCGGTGTCCCATACGTGCCGGGCTCCGGTGACCGCCGTGATGCCGTCCACCCAGGCCCTCATGCTGTCGTACTGGTCGGCGAGCACCCGCAGGTCGCCGTACCTCTCGTAGATCACCCACGGCACGATCACGGCCGCGTCCCCCCAGGCAGCGGCGCGCAGTTCGGGGAAGCTGGTGGCGATGTACGGCACATACATCGGAACCCTGCCGTCCGGGTGCTGTTGGGCGGCGAGGTCCGCCAGCCAGGAGCGGAGCAGTCCCGGGCACTCGTGCAGGAACGTCGCGGTGGGCGCGAAGACTTGCAGGTCGGCGGTCCAGCCGAGGCGTTCGTCGCGCTGCGGGCAGTCGGTGGGGATGTCGACGAAGTTGCCGCGCATGCTCCACACCACGTTCTCATGCAGGCGGTTCAGCAGCGGCTCGGAGCACTCGAACCATCCGGTGCGGGGCATATCGGTGTGCAGGACGACGGCCTGGACGTCCCCCGGCGCCGGCTCCCCGGGCCAGCCGGTGATCTCCGCATAGCGGAAGCCGTGGAAGGTGAACCGCGGCTCCCATTCCTCCCCACCGGGACTGCCCCGGAGGGTGTAGGTGTCCGTGGCCCGCGCCTCCCGGAGCGGCCGGACCGAGAGTTCCCCGTCCTCCAGCACCTCGGCATGGCGCAGAGTGATCGTGCGTCCGGGCGCTCCGCCGACCCGGATACGGAGCCGGCCGACGAGGTTCTGGCCGAAGTCGAGGATCGTCCGGCCGGAGGGCGAGGTCCAGGCGGCGACCGGGTCCAGGGTCGCGGTACGCCGCACGGGCGGGCCGTCGGGGGCGGCCAGGCGCGCCGGGTCGTACCGCACGACCTCCACCGCGCTCCAGTCCGACGGCTCGCGGCGGGCGTCGTACTCCTCGCCCTCGTAGATCCCCGAGCTCAGGATCGGGCCGTGCGCGGCCTGCCAGTCGGGGCCGGAGCCGAAGGTCTGGGCGGTGCCGTCGGCATGCCGCACCTCGATCTGCGCGAGGGCGGCCAACCGGTCCCCGTAGATGTTCCGCCGGCCGCCGCCGAACCCGAGCCGTCCGCGGAACCAGCCGTCGGCCAGCAGGACCCGGATCTCGTTGTCGCCGTCGCGCACCAGCGCGGTGACGTCGTGGGTCTGGTAGCGCAGGCGCTCGGTGTAGTGGGTCCAGCCGGGGGCCAGGACGTGGTCGCCGACGCGCACGCCGTTGATCTCGGCCTCGTACAGACCGTGGGCGGTGGCGTACAGACGTGCCGAGACGACTGGGGCGCGCGGCCGGAACCGGCCGCGCAGCACGGGCGGTGGGACCTGCCGGTCGGTGGGCTCCGGCCAGGCGGGGGACACAAAACTGGCCGACCAGTCGGCCGGTTCGTGCAACCCGGCCTCCACGGTCAGCGTCTTCGACCAGAGCGACGGCGCCCGGTCCTCCGGTCCCCACACCCTGACCGCGACGCCGATCCGCCGGCGGGAGCCCAGCGCCTCGCCGGGCCACGGCACCAGGACGGACTCGGCGGACCGACGGTGGGCACGGCACACCTCGCGATCGCCGTCGGTCAGCCGGATCTCGTAGGCCGTCTGGCTCCAGCCGGGCCGGTCGGTGGCCGTCCGCCAGGACAGCCGGGGGCGCCTCTCGCCGATGCCGAGCGGCTCCTGGTGGTGCTCGGCCCTGAGGCCGGTGACGAGGAGGCGGTGGTCGGTCATGGACTCGCTTTTCCGTGTGTCTTTCCGGGGGCCGGAACCGAAGGTGTCCGGTCCGCCGGCAGCGTGAACCAGAAGACGGCTCCGCGCGGGCGGTTCGGGCCGGCGTCGATGTGGCCGCCGTGGCGGGTGATGATGCGGTGGCTCAGGGCCAGGCCGATACCGCTGCCGTGCTCCTTGGCGGTGAAGACGCCGTCGAACATCCGGTCGCCGGGCGGCAGGCCGCGGCCCCGATCCCGGACGGCGAGTTCCGCGCCGCCGTCCGCCACCGGCCGGGTGGCGATACACACCCTGCGCTCCGGTCGCGGGCAGCGGGCCATCTCGTCGATCGCGTTGAAGGCGAGGTTCATCACGACCTGCCCGATGAGCACGTTCTCGCAGCGCACCGGCAGCGGCTCGGCGGCGAGGTCGAGCTCGACGGCCACCGCGTGCTCCTGGGCCCGCAGTTCGATGAAGTACGCGCAGTCGCGCACGATCGCGTTGAGGTCGGCCGGCCGCTCGGAGGGCTCCAGGCGGCCGACATACTGCCGCAGGCTGCCGAGGATGCGGCGGGCGCGCTCGATCTGCCGGACGGCGTTGTCCAGCCCCCACGCCACGGACTCGTCGCCGGTGCCGAGCCGGCCGCGTGCTCCTTCGACGAAGTTGTACGCGGCGGCGAGCGGCTGGCTCACCTCGTGGGCGATGGCCATCGCCATGTCGCCCATGGCGTTGTACCGGGCGAGGTGGTCGAGGTGCTGGGTGTCGCGGCGGTGCTCCTCCTCGGCGCGCACCCGGTCGGTGATGTCGTAGAAGAGGAGCATCCGGCCGCGCAGATCGCTCTCGATCTCGATGTACTGGCAGGTCGCCGCGTACCAGCGGGGTGCGCTCCCGGGGGCGGCGAACCGGTAGCGGCCTTCTCGCGCCGGCACGGCCCCCTCGTGGCAGTAGTCGGCGAAGTCCGCTCCATGGAGGTCCGCGCCGAGCAGCCGCGCGGCCGACTCGCTGGCGAAGACGACACGGTCCGCGTCGTCGAGGACGACGATGCCCTCGGCGAGGCTGCCGAGGAAGGTGCGCAGCCTGCTCTCGGTGCGGAACAGGTCGCGCCGGACCGCCTTCTCCTCGGCGATGTCGCGGAACTGGACCAGCACCACCGTCCGCGCCGGCAGGTCGACACGGATCGCGATCGCCTCGGTGAGGATCTCCTCGCCGCTCTTGGACCGGTAGCACCACTCGGTGGCGCTGGTGCCGTGCTCGACGGCCTGCCCCAGCCAGCGGTGTCCGAGCTCGCGGCTGTACTGGCGGGCGTTCTTGCTCATGTCCGGCGCCTTGAGCGGCCTCAGCTCGTCGACGGTCCAGCCGAGCAGGTCGCAGGCCGCGCGATTGGCCCAGAGGATCTCGTAGGTGCGGGCGTCGTGCAGCAGGACGCAGTACTTCAGGGCTTGGGTCAGCTCCCGGAAGTCGGCGGGCGCGAGGAGATCCACGGTCGTTCCTCTCATTCGCCCGCCGGGGGACACAGCCCCAGCCGGAGCAGGTCGTGCACGAGCGCGGGGATGCTCTCGGCGCCGGTCTTCTCCCGGATGCGGGCACGGTGCACATCGACGGTCTTGGCGCTGATGCCCAGCCGCCCCGCGATCTGCTTGTTCGGCACGCCTTCGGCGGAGAGGGTGAGCACTTCCCGCTCCCGTACGGTCAGCCCGTCCAGCTTGGCGCGCAACTCGCCTCGCCGGGCGGCCATTTCGAAGCGCTCGCGCGCCGTGCGCCGCGCGGCCTGCACGACGTCCAGCATGTGCTGGGGGTCGTAGGGCTTCTCCAGAAAGTCGACGGCCCCGTTCTGCAGGGCCCGTACGGACATCCGGACGTCGCCGTGCGCGGAGACGAAGACGACGGGCAGCGGCGCCCCCGTCTCGTTCAGCAGTTCCTGGACGTCGAAGCCGTTGAGCTCGGGCATGCGGACGTCGAGGACCAGGCAGCCGGGCCGGTCGCGGGCGTAGGAGCTCAGGAACGTGCGGGCGTCCCGGAAGCGCTCCGAGGGGATGCCGACCGACTCGAGGAGCCAGGCCAGTGACGCGCTCAGCTCCTCGTCGTCGTCCAGGATGTACACGAGGCACATCTCAGCCGTCCCAGGCGGCCCGAGCGGTCCAGTACTCGCTGCCGTCGGCGCTGGTCCCGTGGTGCCACTCCGTCGTGCGGCGCAGGGTGGGTTCGACGCGGGCGGTCGCCCGGTCGGCTCCGTCGGGGCCGTTCTCGTCGACCTGCCAGTGCACCCAGTTGACCTCCCGGCCCGCGCTGTCGTGCACGAACAGGTCGACATGGGACCAGCCGTAGTTGTGGGTGTCGGCGTAGCAGGTCAGAAGCATGGTGCGGTCGCTCATCGCTCCCCCGGCAGCGGTGCGCTGAAGAGTCGTTCGGTGCGGAAGGCGGAGATGCGGGGCCGGTCCGGGCCGAGCCGGAAGGTCACGTCGAGCCGGGCGACCATGAGCTCCGCCTCGCCCGACTCGTACCGCGAGAGCTGCTGCATCGGCCAACTCCCCCGCGCACCACGCCCGTCGCCGTCGACCGTGCCGGGGAACAGCAGGTGCACATTGGTACGGAAGTGGGGGTGGGGCGGCAGATAGGCCGCCAGCATCGCGACGATCGCCTCGCGGCCCTCGGTGCGGCCGAACTTCTCGGCGTAGGCGCTGCCGCCGCCCTCCCAGACGGCGTCCTCGGTGAACAGGTCGCCCAGTTCGCCCTCGGCGCGCGCGGGTACGTCGCACAGCGCGAGATACCGGGTCAGGGTGGCCGAGCACGCGTCGTACGCGTTCATGAGGCGGCCTGCCTCAGCCGTTCCGCGCGGCGCCGCGCCTGCCGTTCAGGGTCGGGCACGGGCGCCGCGAGCAACAGCCGCTTGGTATAGGCGTGTTCCGGGGACTCGGTGACCTGGGCCGCGTCGCCCGTCTCCACGATGTCGCCGCGGTACAGCACGGCCACCCGGTGGCTGATGTGCCGTACGACGGACAGGTCGTGGGTGACGAAGAGGTACGCCACGCCGGTCGCCTCCTGGATCTCGATGAACAGGTCGAGCACCCGGGCCTGTGTCGTCAGGTCGAGGGCGCTGACCGGTTCGTCGCAGACGATCAGCTTGGGGTCCCGGCACAGGGCGCGTGCGATGGCGATCCGCTGGCGCTGGCCTCCGGAGAACTCGCGGGGCAGCCGGCGGGCCGCGTCCTGGGGGAGATACACGTGGTCCAGCAGCTTCTGCACCCGGCGTTCCGCGTCCGCGCGCGCGACACCGGTCACGAGCAGCGGCTCGGTGAGGATGTCCATGACCGTCATGGCCGGGTTGAGCGAGGTGAACGGGTCCTGGAAGACGACCTGGATGTCCTTGCTGAGCGCCCGCCGCTCCCGTTTGCCGAGCCGGGAGATGGGCCTCCCCTCGTACCGGATCTCGCCGCCGGTGACGGGGGCGAGGCCGAGGACGGCCCGGCCCAGGGTCGTCTTGCCGGAGCCGGACTCGCCGACCAGGCCGAGGGTCTCGCCGGGCGCGATGGACAGGGAGACACCGTGCAGAACCCGGAAGGGCTTCTTGCCGCGGCCCTTCCCGGGGTATTCCACCACGACGTCGTCGAGTTCGAGCAGCGGAGAGGTCATGACGTCACCTCCTTGCGGGGCTTGTCGGGGACGCGCAGCTCACCGCGCGCGGGCCCGCCTTCGAGCGTCGAGTCCAGGAGCATGCGCGTATAGGCGTGCTCGGGCGCCGCGAAGATCTGCCGGGCCGGCGCGGTCTCCACGATGCGGCCCTTTTGCATCACCGCGACCCGGTCGCAGATGTCGGCCACGACACCGAAGTCGTGGGTCACCAGGATCATGCCCATCTCCCGCTCCTGCTGGAGCGAGCGCATCAGGTCCAGCACCTCGGCCTGCACGGTGACGTCCAGCGCGGTGGTCGGCTCGTCGGCGATCAGCAGCCGCGGGTCGCAGGACACGGCGCCGGCGATGAGGACGCGCTGGGCCATACCGCCGGAGATCTGGTGCGGATACGACCTGAACACCCGCTCCGGGTCCGGGATGCCGACCCGTTCCAGGAGCCCGAGCGCCTTGGCGCGGGCCTCGGCCCGGGAGAGCCCCAGGTGCTTGCGCATGGGCTCCACGAGCTGAGAGCCGATCCGGAAGCACGGGTCCAGGTTGGACATGGGCTCCTGGGGGATGTAGCCGATGCCACGCCCGCGCAGGGCGTTCAGCGCGGCGAGGTCGAGGCCCAGCAGATCCTTCCCGTCGAAGACCAGCCGGTCCGCCGTCACCTCGGCCTCGTTCGGCAGCAGCCCGAGGACGGAGAACGCCGTCTGGCTCTTGCCGGAGCCGGACTCGCCGACCAGACCCAGCACCTCACCGCGTGCCACGGTGAGGCTCACCCCGTCCACGACGGTCTTGTCGCCGCCGGGCTTCGGGTAGCCGACGCGTAGCCCCGCCACGGTGAGGAGGCGGTCCGTGGGCGCCTCGGCCACTGGGGCCGCGGCCCTTCGCTCGACGCGCTTGCGACGCCTTACCACCCGGGGCTCGGCCGTGCCCAGCGCGTCGCGCACCGCGTTGCCCAGCAGGCTCGACGCCAGGATGGTCAGGCCCATCGCGGCACCCGGCCAGACCAGCAGCGCGGGCGCGTTGTAGATGTTGGTGAAGGCGTCGCCCAGCATCGCACCCCAGCTGGCCTGGGACGCCTTGCCCAGACCGAGGAAGGCGAGCCCCGCCTGGATGCCGATCGCCACGGCGAACACCTGGGTCGCCTGGATGAGGGACGGGGCGATCACCACGGGCAGGACGTGCCGTCGCATGATGCGCCCGTCGCCGAGTCCCGAGACCCGGGCGGCGTCCACGTACAACTCCTCACGGACCGCGATCACCGATGCGCGGATGAGGCGGAAGACCATCGGGGCCATGATGACGCCCAGGACGATCATGGCGACGTTGAGGTCCTGCGAGACGGCCGCCATCACCACGAGCATCACGATGATGGCGGGCACGGCCATGATGACATTGACGATCCAGCCGGCCACGGCGTCGAACCAGCCGCGGTAGAAACCGCTGATCAGACCGAGCGGCCCGCCGACCGCGAAGGCGACGAGGACGGCGAGCGTGCCGCCCACGAGGCTGGTGCGGCCGCCGTACAGCAGCCGTGAGAGCACGTCCCGGCCGACGCCGTCGCCGCCGAGCGGATGGCTGCCCGATATGGGCGCGAGCGTGTCCGCCATGACGCTGTGGTCGGGCTCGTAGCCGGTGAGAAGCGGTGCCGCCAGGCTCGCGGCGATCAGCAGCGCCAGGACGACCAGGCAGCCGACGGCCAGCGGATCGCGCAGCGCCCGGCGCGCGAGGCCGTCCCGTTGGGGGGCCGGAGGGGTCTCCACGGCGGTCATGAGATACGCACCTTCGGGTTGAGCCAGCCGTACGCGATGTCCAGCAGCAGATTGACGGCGACGACGATGCCGACGGTGACCACGACCGTGCCCAGCAGCACGGGCGCGTCACCGCGTACGGCGGCCGAGTTGGCGAGGGTCCCGATGCCGGGCAGGCCGAACACCTTCTCCACCACGACGGCGCCGCTGATCAGGCCGATGAACTGCAGGGCGATGACGGTCAGGGCGGGCGGGGCGGCATTGCGCAGCGCGTGCTTGAACACCACGCTGCGGGTGCTCAGGCCGCGGCTGCGCAGTGTGCGCACGAAGTCGGCGCGCAGTACGTCGATCATCGCGCCGCGCACCTGCATCGCGGTGGCCGCGGTCGCGGCGACGGCCAGGGACACCGCGGGCAGGATGATCGAGCGGAACCAGTCGGCGGGGGAGGCGCCGAGAGCGACATAGCCGGTGGCGGGCAGCCACCCTAGCTGGACCGCCAGGGTGACCACGAGGACCAGGGCGATCAGGAAGCTGGGCACCGCGGTGCCCAGTACGGCGGCGAACTGCACCACGCGGTCCACCCAGCCGCCGCGCAGCGCCGCCGCCGCGCCCAGGGCGACGCTGAGGACCGCGGCGATCAGCAGGCCGGTCAGCACCACGGAGAGGGTGACCGGCAACGTGTCCATCAGGGACTGGTTCACCGAGTCGCCGGTGAACCACGAGCTGCCCAGGTTTCCCTGTGCGGCCTGTTCGACCCAGTGCCAGTAACGCTCCACCAGGGGCTGGTCCAGCCCGAGTTCATGGCTCTTGGCGGTCACGGCGGACCGTGAGGCGGTCTCGCCCAGAACGTTGCGGGCGACGTCGGTGCCCGTGAGGTTCAGCAACAGGAACGTCGCGGTGGCCACGACGACCACCAGGACGGCACCGGCGGCTATGCGCCGGAACAAGAAGACGAGCACGGTCAGTTCCTCCTTCCGCGTGTCGAAGCGGGCCCGATGGTTACTTGGCCGCCGGTGCGTAGTTGTAGATCGGCGGGTACTGGGTGCCGGCCTGCGGCGTCACCTTCACGTCCTTCGCGGTCGCGTACGCGTTGGCGATGACATTCCAGGGCGCGTTCCATGCCTGCTCGACGACGTAGGTGTTGAGTTCCTTGAACAGCGCCGACCGCTTGGCTCCGGTCGCCTTGCCGATGCGTGCGACGAGGTCGTCGGCCTTCGGGTCGTCGTACTTGAAGGGGTTCCAGGTCGACTTCTTCATCAGCTGAAGCTGGACCTTGTCCCAGACCGTGGGCGCGCCCAGCTTGAAGTACGACATCGCGTACTTGCCGGACAGCATGCTGCTGAAGACCTGGTCGCCCGGCAGGTTGTCCAGCTTCACCTTGATGCCGATGTCCTTGAGGGACTGGGTGAGCGCGGCCTGCTCCTGCGGGAACATCGCGGAGAGGTCCGGGACGGTGACGGAGAAGCCGTTCGGGTAGCCGGCCTCGGCCAGCAGCTTCTTGGCCTTCGCCGGATCGTAGGAGTACGTGTCGTCGAGCCCGGCGTCGTGGCCGTCCTCACCGGGTGCGAACAGCTGCGTGGTGGGCGTGCCGAGCCCGGTCTTGGCCGACTTGATGATGGCCTGCCGGTCGAAGGCGTAGTTGAGCGCCCGGCGGACCTTCAGCTTGCCGAGGGCGGGCACCTTCTTGCCGGCGCGGTCCCAGATGTACAGGCCCTCGATGTCGCCGGGCTGGTAGGTGACGACGTTCAGACCGCGGCCCTTGACGGTCGCCACCCGGTTGAGGTTCAGGGTGGCGCCGTCGAGCTGCCCGGACAGCAGCGCGTTGGTGCGCGCGGTCGGGTCGGCCAGGTACTTGACGACGATCTTGTCGTAGGGGAACGCCTTCGTGTTCCAGTAGTCGGGGTTGCGCTTGTAGGTGTACGTCTGCCCGGCGGTGGTGGCCGACGTGTCCAGCTGGTACGGGCCCGAGCCGACCGGGACCTTCGGGTTCTTGAGCGACTTGGGGCCGGCGATCATGCCGGAGACCTGGCCCAGCGCCGAGAGCAGTGACGCGGTGGGGTGGCTCAGCTTGATCGCCACGGTGTGGGCGTCGACGACGTCGACGCCGGTGATGTCCTGGATCTCTCCGGCGGCGGTGCCGGTGCCGCTCTTGGTGTGCAGCAGGCTCTGCCGGACCGCGTCGGCGTCGAGCGCGGTGCCGTCGGTGAACTTCACCCCGGTGCGCAGCTTCAGCGTCAGGGTCGTCTGGGCCTTGTCGTACGACCACGACGTGGCCAGGTTGGGGGTCGGCTCGCCCTTGGCGTCGAGCCGGATCAGCGTGTCGAAGACCGGCTGGTAGTACTGGGCCTCGGGGCCCATGCTCGCCTTGGCCAGGTCCCACGGCGTGGCCGTGACCGACTCGGCGAGGGTCAGTGTCTTGTCGCCTCCGGCGGCCTGGGTACCGCCGCCGCAGGCCGTCGCCGTCGCCGTCAGAAGTCCGGCGCCGATGATCGCCACTGTCTTGCGCATGTTCTCTCCACCTGGTTCACGTACCGGATCACCTCGTTGTCCCCCGTACCGTCCTGCCGTCGGCCGTGCGAAGCCGGTCCAGCCCCGCGTAACCCGGTCACGGCTACGCGTACTGGGCGGCCCACTCCCCGCACAGCCGCACGCTCTCCTCGGGGGTCGGCCGGGCCCCGCGGTCGACCTCGACGATCAGCCAGCCGTCGAAGTCGTCGGGCAGCGCACCGACGAAGCCCTCGATGTCCGCGTTCCCGTGTCCCGGCTCCGACCACAGCCCCGCGAGCACCGTCTTGCGGTAGTCCCAGCCCGCCTCCCTGGCCCGGGTGGCGAGGCCGAGGTCCAGGTCCTTGATGTGGACGCTCGCCACGCGGTCCGCGTAGTCGCGGACCAGCCGGGTGGCGTCGGCTCCCGCCCAGGTTAGATGGCCCATGTCCGGCCCGAAGGCGAGGACGGAGGCGTCGACGGTGTCGAGGACGAAGCGGGTCTCCTCCTCGGTCTCGGCCCAGGTGCCCACGTGCGGGTGGAAGGCGGGGGCGATCCCCTCGGCCCGGACGATCCCGGCGATCTCGGCCAGGAGGTCCCGCACCCGCTCCAGGCGCCCCTGGTCGGCGAGGTGGCCGACCGCGGGACGGGCCACCCGCTCCGCGTCCTTCGCCATCCCCATGGCGAGGAAGACCGTGTCCACGCCCAGCTCCGCGTGGTGTCCGGCGACGCGCGCCGCGGTGTCCCGGAACGTCCGCCGCTCGGCGTCGTCGTCGGTGAGCCGGACCGCGATGTAGCCGGGCGCCGGGCTGATGCCGTACGCGGCGAGCTTCGCGGCGTACGCCTGCGGGGTCAGATCGCCGGGGACGGCGGTGTGGAGGGCCTTGATGCCCGTGTCGCGGATGACGGTCAGCTGCTCGTCGAGCGGCGGGGCGAGGGTGGGGTCGATCCAGCCGTCGGCGCTCGCGACCCACTGGAGGGGGTTGATGGCGAGGCGGTCATGCCTGATCTTCATGGTGATCTGCGGTCCTTTCGGTGGCCGGGCGCGGTGGCCGGGTCAGTGGGCGTAGCGGGGCTCGGGGCGCTCGCAGCTGCTCTCGATCTCGACGAACCGCCGCTCCCGCTGGGAGGTCTCGAAGCTCTCCAGCACGTCCAGGGTGTGGAAGGCGAAGAGCGGGTTGGCGCGGTGCGCGCCGCCGTCGATGGCCCCGGCGAGGTCCCGTACGCCGAGGCCGCGGCGGTGCTGCTCGGGGGTGTCCACGGCGCCGAAGAGCTCGGTGACCGGGGTGAGTACCGCCCAGTGGCTGTCGTGGTGGCGCTTGACGCGCACATCGCCGTCGAAGAAGTTGGGGTTGGGCAGCGCGAGGGTGCCCTCGGTGCCGTAGATCTCGATGCGCGGCAGTTCGGTGTCCCAGACGTCGAAGCTCATCAGGGTGGTGCCGATGGCGCCGGAGGCGAAGGTCAGGGTGGCCGAGGCGTGGGTGGGGACCTCGACGGTGATCTCGTCGACCACCCGCTCGGGGCTGGTCACCTTGCGGGTCTTCGCGCCGATGCGGGTGGCGGCGGACACCTGCCGGATGGGGCCGAGGCAGTTGACGAGCGCGGCCAGGTAGTAGGGGCCCATGTCGAGCACGGGCCCGCCACCGGGTCCGTAGAAGGCGCGGGGGTCCGGGTGCCAGGTCTCGGCGCGGCTGGAGCGTACGAATGCGGTGGCGCCGACCGGTTCGCCGATCAGGCCGGTGTCGATCGCGTGCCGGGCGGTCTGCACGGCGCTGCCCAGGAAAGTGTCCGGGGCCGAGCCCAGCAGCTTCCCGCCGGCCGCGGCGGCGTCCAGGACCTCGCGGGCCTCCTCGACGGTGGCCGCGATCGGCTTCTCGACGTAGACGTGTTTGCCGGCCTCCAGCGCGGCGATGACGGTCTTCGCGTGGAACCGCGGCGGAGTGATGTTGATGACGATCTCGACGGCGTCGTCGTCGAGCAGCTCGTCGGCGTCGCCCCAGGCCGGGATGGCGTACTCGGACGCGGCCTGCTTGGCGCGGGCCGTGTCGACGTCGGCCACCCGGACCACTTCGAGCTCCGGAAAGGTGCGCAGACCCTCGACGTAGCGGCCGAATATGTTGCCGGCGCCCAGAATCCCGATGCGGTGCCGTGCTTGTTGCTGAGCCATGGATCTCCTGCGTTCGTGAAGGGGGACGTCAAGCGGCGATCACGCGACGATCAAAGGCCGCAGGGTTCGGTGGGCGATCTCCAGCCCGGTCTTGACCCGCTCCTCGGTGCCGCTCCACACCGGGTCCTCGTGCTCGACGGAGAGGGTCCCGGAGAAGCCGTTCTCGTACAGCGCGTCCACGACGGCGTTCCAGTCGACCTGGCCGCGGCCCGGGACGCGGTAGCGCCACCAGCCGGTGTCCCACGGGTCGTCGCGCCCGACCGCCTTGCCGAAGAAGCCGTAGCGATCGACCTTGCCGGGGAGGATCTGGAGGTCCTTGGCCTGGGCGTGCACGATCTTGTCCGCGTAGGGCGCGATGGTCGTCACCGGGTCGATGCCGATCCAGGTCAGATGTGACGGGTCCCAGTTGAGATACAGCCCGAGGGAGAACATCCACTCCCACAGCTCGGGCGAATAGGCGAGGTTGCCCGGATAGCCGTCCGGGTGCCAGCCCTCCATCACACAGTTCTCGATGATGATCCGCACCCCGCGCTCCCCCGCGTACTCGACGAGCTCGGGGAAGACCTGCTGGGCCGTGTCGAGGTTGTGGGCGACGGGCCTGGTCCAGTCGCGGCCGACGAAGGTGCCGACGTACGGGACCTCCAGCGCCCGCGCCGTGTCCACCACCGCCTTGAGGTGGGTGTGGATCTCGGCCCGCCGCTCGGGGTCGGGATGGAGGTTGTTCTCGTAGTAGGCGAGCGCGGAGATGCCGAGGCCGTGGCGGGCGAGCAGCGCCCGGGTCTCGTCGGCCGCGCGGTCGTCGAAGCCGGTCACCGGCAGGTGGGCCGCCTCGAAGTCACGGCCGCCGGTGCGGGGCCAGGCGGCGACCTCCAGCGCCTGATATCCGGCGGCGCCCGCCCAGGAGGCGATCTCGGCGAGGGAGAGCTGGGGCAGGCAGGCGGTGAGCATGCCGAGTTTCATGCGGTGGCCTCCAGGTCTGTCGGAGCTGTGAGGGCTACGGGTGGTACGGGTGCCATCGGTGCGGGTTCGACGTCGACCCAGGTGAGCGAGGCGGAGGAGGTCAGTACGGCCTCGACCAGCCGCGCCGAGCGGACGCCGTCCTCCCCGGTGGGCAGACCGTCGGGCGATTCGCCGCGGATCGCCGCGTAGGCGTCGGCGACAAAGGAGTTGAAGCAGTCGGCGTACCCCTGTGCGTGACCGGCGGGCAGCCGGGAGAGCCTTCGCTGCTCGGCCGATCCGTGGTTGGGGTCCCGGACCAGCACACGCGCACCGTCCGGGGCGCCGAGCCACGCGGTCTCGGGGTTCTCCTGGTCGAAGACCGCGCTGGCGGCCGAGCCGTCGAGCTCGAACCACAGTCGGTTCTTGCGGCCGGCCGACACCTGGGAGACGGTCAGCGTGCCCAGGACACCGCCGTCGGTGCGCAGCATCACCGTCGCCACGTCCTCGGTACGCACCCGCACCCGCGGGCCCTCGCCCGTCGTCGCGAAGCTGGCACCCGTACCGGCGGGGCGCGTGGCGACGGTGGTGCCGAGTCGCGCGGTCAGTGTGGTGAAGCGGACTCCGGCGACCCATTCGACGAGGTCACACCAGTGGGATCCGATGTCCGCGAACGCCCGCGACGGTCCGCCGTCGGCCGGGTCGACCCGCCAGGACATGGCGTTCTCGGAGAGCATCCAGTCCTGCAGATAGCTGCCGTGGAGCAGCTGCCACGCCCCGAACTCGCCACGCAGCCGGCGCTCCCGGATCTCCCGGACCAGGGGGTGGTAGCGGTAGACGAAGGGCACCGCGAGCACCAGGCCCGCCTCCCGCGCCAGCCTCGTCAGGCGTTCCGCGTCGGCGGCCGCGGTCGCGAGTGGCTTCTCGCAGATCACATGCTTGCCCGCGCGCAGTGCCGCCTCGGCCTGCCCGACGTGCAGCGCGTTCGGGGTGCACACATGGACCACCGAGACACTGTCGTCGGCGAGCACCGCCGCGAAGTCCGGGTAGCGGCTGGGCACTCCCCATTCATCGGCGGCCAGTGCGCTGCGCTCGGGGGTCGAGGCCACCACTCCGGCGAGTTCGCCCCCTGCCGCCCGGATCGCGGCCGCGTGCACGGCACCGATCATCCCGGCTCCGGAAACCACCGCCCGAAGCGAGTCATTCATCGTGTGCACCTCCGCCGTCCAGCAGCCGACCGCGGTCTGAACGCCGCGCTGCGCATCACCATCGTTTAGTTCACGCAGCAAGCACAAGATGGGACATTTAATTTTCTTCAAGGCCTAAAATCGGTCAATCTTCGACCGGCATGCCCCGTTACTTCCCATGAGCACGGCCCGAGATAATGACCGTTGACGAACCCAAGGAGAAGTCATTACGGTCACTGGAATGCATAAAGACGACGACTACGCGGAGGAATCGCCTGCCCCCGGATCGGTCCCTCAGGCTCTGCGCCGGGTGTTGGGCCTCGTGGTCTCCGGGGAGGCGACCAACCGCGCGGAAATCGCCCGACGCAGCGGCCTGGCCCGGTCCACCGTGGGCCAGCAGGTCGACCATCTCGTCGGCACGGGCATCCTCCAGGAGGTCGAGTCCAGGCGGTCCGTCCGGGGGCGGCCGCCCCGGGTGCTGACGATCAGCCCGCAGGCCGGAACCGTTGTCGTCGCGGACATCGACACCACGGCCTCCCACGTGGCCATCGCCGATCTCACCCGACGGCTCATCGCGCGCAGCACGGTCCCGGTCCGGATCGATGCCGGTCCCCAGGCGGTACTGGACGCGGTGACCGAGCGGCTGCGAGAGCTGCTGGAGAAGCACCACCGCGATCCCGACCGCGTACGCGAGGCGGTCATCGGCCTGCCCGGGCCGGTCGACTTCCAGCAGGGCTGCGCGGTACAGCCGACCGGCATGCCCGGCTGGGACGGCTACCCCGTCGCCGACTACCTCCGGACACGTTTCCGCGCCCCCGTCGTGGTGGACAACGACGTCAACCTGATGGCCCTCGGCGAGGCCGTACAAGGCGGGGCGGAGACGCCGCTGCTGTGCATCAAGATCTCCACCGGCATCGGGTCCGGCCTGGTCACCGCGGCCGGCGAGGTGTACCGCGGTGCCGACGGAGCCGCCGGCGACATCGGCCACATCCGGGCCGTCGGCGGCGGCACCGTCCTGTGTGTCTGCGGCAACATCGGCTGTGTCGGGGCGATCGCCTCCCACCGCGCCGTCCTGCGCGGCCTGGGCATCCCCGAGTCGACCGACGGCGACCTGCTCCACGGCACGCGTGTACTCGCCGAGCGCATCGCCAACAGCGACCCGACCGCCCTGCACGCCGTGCGCCAGGCCGCCACGGAGATCGGCGAAGTGGTGGCCATGCTGGTCCACATGTTCAACCCGCGCAGCGTGATCCTGGCCGGCCCGCTGAGCGAACTCCGCGACGACCTGGTCTCCGCCGTACGAGCCGCGGTGTACCAGCGCGCGCTTCCTCTGGCCACCCGCAAACTGACCATCACCGCGACCCAGCTCAAGGGCGACTCCGGACTCCACGGCGGCATCGCCCTCGCCACACAGGATGTCTTCGGACCGACCGGCATCGCGCGACTCCTGGCCGACGCCTCCACGGTGGCCGATTAGGCAGGAGCAGCCCCGGAATCATGGCCGCCGCAACGGCGGCTTCAGTTCCAGAAGGTCAGGGCCTGGCTGCCGAGCGAGCGCTGGCCCGCCGCATTGGCGTGGCAGCCGTCCGCGACCTCATTGCTCGCGAGGTGGAACGCTCCGGGATAGATGACGTTCTGCGCCGGATCGGCGGCCGCCTGCCGGGCGAGTCTGTCGGTCAACTGCGGACCGTCGGCGCCCGCCAGGAAACATGTCTGGCCGGGGTCGTAGAGCGGCTGACCGGTGATGTAGATCGTCGCGTCGGGGGCCGCATGCTGGCGAGCGTTGGCGATGAGTTTCTTCACCTCGTCGTAGGTTGCCCCCTGCTGGGCGAAGATGCAGATCTGCACCCACACCGCGCTCGGCTTTCCGTACTTGCCCGCCTGCTGGTCGAACAGCCGCCACGCGCTGGAGTTGAGATCGGTCCACGCCTGCACGACCAGGCCGCCCGTCCCGTATGGACCCCACATGCGCCTGCCGCCGTCCGCGACGTACCCCTGCGCGACGTTCTCCGCCATCGAGCAGCCGATGAAGCCCATCTCGTTCTGCCGGGCCTGAGAGGGGGCAGCCTGGCTCGTGGCGCCGCTCGCCACCGCTTCAGTCGCGGACATGGCAAGAGTGGCGTGACCAGGCTGGGCGGCAAGGGCATGGGGCCTCCGTGCTGTCGGACCGGCATCTTCGCGGCGGCCACCCGGTGATGACGTTCCGTCACCGATGCCGGCCTGTGCTGGACAAACGCTACCTACTCCAAGGTCGGCGACGAAGAGCCTCCATGGCCCATGAGGACCGCACGTGGACGACGAAGGACTTTGAGCGCTCCGCGCGGCGGCGAAAACCAAATCGTTAAAGGCATTGACGCTCCTCGCGAGACGCCTATCATCCAATTCATCCGACAGACCGGCCGACGTTCGAAACCCCGAACGAGGCTTGATCGGAGCGGCCCGTGCGCTCCGCCGGGCCGAGCACAACAGCAGCCGCACCATCCGCACCGGTTAGGCGATCCCCGCGCGCCACCGCGCCCTGGCACCTCTTCGTCCCGTCACACAAGGAGGGCGATCAATATGTCATGGCTCCATCAGGAACATCCGCGCCGTGAAGTACTTACGGCGGCCTCCGCCCCGCACTACTACCTGGACCGCAGCGCGATCGACACCGGATACCGCGCCGCACCCCAGGTGTTCTACTTCGTGCCCCAGCGCACCTGGTACCTGGTGTACCAGACCGGCAACGCCTCGTACTCCACCAACACCGCCGCGGTCCCCTTCGCCTGTGTGGATATGGGCAACCCCACCGGCACGGTCAGCGCCAGGACACTGTTCATCCACGGCGACCGGGACCCGATCTGCCAGTACTCCTCCGCCCGCCAGGCGTATCAGGAACTCCCCGCGCCGAAGGCGTTCCTCACCCACCGCGGGCAGGGACACGACGAGTACGTCTGGAACAACGGCGCCACCTACCCGCAAACCCGCGCCACGTTCGTGGACTGGATGCGCTGGAGCCTGTACGACGACTCAGCCGCCCGGGATCGCCTCGCCGCCGACGCCGCTTCCAACGGGACCGCGTGGGAGGCGGTCCTCTCCTGACCGTGCGACCTTGAACCGCTGGACGCAGGCGTGCCTCTCCGGACACCGCCGAGTCCTTCGCGGTTGACAGTTCGCTGATGGCCGAGGGGCCGGCCGACCGCGTCCGCCGCTCCGGTCCCAAGTAGTGGATGGCCATGCCAGTCCCACGTATCCGCTTTCCTTGATTACAGAAAGGGTGGGCATATTGTCCTCCTCCGTCAGCCGACGGCGGCTGCTGCAGGCGGCCGGCGCCACAGCCGTCGCCTCCGCCGCTGAATCCGTCATCGGATCCCTACCCGCCCGAGCGGCAAGCGGCCCTGCCCGGGCCGACATCGGGGTGTCCGCCTATCCCTTCGAACTCGGTCAGGTCCAGCTGACCGCGAGCCGATGGCTGGACAATCAGAACCGTACGCGGAACTACCTGCGGTTCGTCGATGTCGACCGGTTGCTGTACAACTTCCGGGCCAACCACCGGCTGTCCACGAACAGCGCCGCCTCCAACGGCGGCTGGGACGCGCCGACGTTCCCCTTCCGCTCCCATGTACAGGGACACTTCCTGACGGCATGGGCGCAGCTGTATGCCGTGACGGGAGACACCACGTGCCGGGACAAGGCTGCCTCCATGGTGGCAGAGTTGGCCACGTGCCAGGCCAACAACGGGGCCGCCGGGTTCAACAACGGATACCTGTCCGGCTTCCCGGAGTCCGACTTCAGCGCTCTCGAGGCGGGAACCCTGTCGAACGGCAACGTGCCGTACTACGTCATCCACAAGACCCTGGCCGGCCTGCTGGACGT
>NZ_JBSFMM010000105.1:0-39061 GCF_053599555.1 Streptomyces sp. NPDC000941 | reverse complement strand
GGTCGCGGTCGCCTTTGAGTCCGCAGCCGCCTTCGGCCGGGTCGCAGTGATGGGTGCGCTGCCGCAGCGCCCGGACTCCGCCCCGTCGGCCGGACGGGTCTCCCCGCACGCCGAGGACACCACGCCGGCCGCGGCGGAGGGCGCGTACGCCGACACCGACATCGCGATCGTCGGCGTCAGCGGCCGCTACCCCGAAGCCGCGGACCTCGACGAGTTCTGGCAGAACCTCCGTTCCGGCCGCGACTGCATCCGGGAGGTGCCGGCGGAGCGCTGGGACCACCGCAGGTACGCCGACATCGGCGGCTCCTCGAAGGGCAGCTGGGGCGGGTTCATCGACGGTATCGACCGCTTCGACCCGCTGTTCTTCCAGATCTCACTGCACGAGGCCGAACTCCTCGACCCCCAGGAGCGCCTGTTCCTCGAATGCGCCCACCACACGCTCGAAGACGCCGGATACACGGGCGAACAGCTGAGCCGGGCCTCGTCCGCCCCCGACGCCGTGGGGCGGACCTCCGGCCGGGTGGGCGTGTTCGTCGGTGTGATGTACCAGGAGTACCAGCTCTACGGCGCGCAGGCCCAGGACCGCGGCCGGGCGACCGCCCTGTCCGGCAGCGGGTCCAGCGTCGCCAACCGGGTGTCGTACTTCTACGACTTCCACGGGCCGAGCATCACCGTGGACACCATGTGCTCGTCCTCGCTGACGGCCATCCACCTGGCCTGCGAAGCGATCAAGAGCGGTCAGTGTGACGCGGCGCTCGCCGGCGGGGTGAACATCACCTCCCATCCGAACAAGTATGTGCTGCTGAGCCAGCGCCGGTTCCTCTCCACCGACGGCCGCTGCCGCAGCTTCGGCGACGGCGGCGACGGCTATGTGCCCGGCGAGGGCGTCGGAGCCGTCCTGCTCAAGCCCCTGGCACGCGCCGTCGCCGACGGAGACCACATCTACGGCGTGATCAAGGGAACCGCCCTGAACCACGGCGGACGCACCTCGGGCTACTCGGTGCCCTCTCCGGTGGCTCAGGGCGAGGTCATCACCGCCGCGCTCGCGGACGCCAATGTCGACCCGCGCACCGTCAGCTACATCGAGGCGCACGGCACCGGGACGGCGCTGGGCGACCCGATCGAGGTCAGCGGCCTGGCCAGGGCCCTGAAGGGGCCGGACGGCCCGCCGTCCACCTGCGCGATCGGCTCGGTCAAGTCGAACATCGGGCATGCCGAGAGCGCCGCGGGCATCGCCGGACTCACCAAGGTGCTGCTCCAGCTGCGCCATGGGGAACTGGTCCCGAGCCTGCACTCGGATACCCTCAACCCGCACCTCGACTTCGCCGGGACACCGCTGCGGGTGCAGCAGCGCGTGGAGCCGTGGCGGCGGCCGACAGTGGAGATCGACGGAGAACCGCGGACCCTGCCCCGGATCGCCGGTGTTTCCGGCTTCGGCGCGGGTGGTTCGAACGCCCACCTGATCGTCGCCGAGTACCGGCCCACGGCCCCGGAGCTCGGGCGGGCCGCCGTCGAGAGCGGACCGGCGCTGCTGGTGCTCTCCGCGCAGAGCGAGGCCCAACTCGTCGAGCAGGCACGGCGGTTGCACGGGCGGCTGGCGGAGCTGAGCGACGACGCTCTTGCCGATGTCGCATGGACCCTCCAGACGGGGCGCATGGCGCTTCAGGAGCGGCTGGCCTTCGCGGCGACGTCGCTCTCCGCCGCCAGGGACCGGCTCGAGTCGTTCATCGCCGACCCCCAGCGGCCCGGTTCCTGGGTACGGGGCACCGTGCGATCCGGCGGGGCGGCACCGGCGGCCGGCCGGGGCGACGAAACGCTGCGCTCGGCCCTGGCGGACTGGACCGACCGCGGCGCCCACGACCGGCTGCTGCGCCTGTGGGCCGACGGCGCCGCGGTGCGGTGGGAGGAGGCGCACCCCTCGACCCGGCCCGCGCGGCGCATCAGCCTGCCCGGGTATCCGTTCGCCCGGGACCGGTGCTGGTTCGACCTGGACGGCGATCCGTCGGAGCTGCCGGCCCTCCCCGCCGCGGCCGCGCCGCGTACGACGGCGGCCCAGCGGGCCGAAGACGGTGAGATGGTGCTGCTGCGCCCGGTGTGGGACGCGCGGGAAGCGCTCCAGGACGGCCCGGGGGAGAGCTACGCCGAGCGCCACGTCGTGGTGGTCGGCCGGCTCGCGGCCGCGGACCGCGACGAGCTGCGGGCCGCGCTGTCCACCGGCGCCGTATGCCGGTTCGTGGAGCCGGTGGAAGGCTCGCTGGACCGGCAGTACACCGATGTGACGCAGCAGGTGTTCACCCTGGTCCGCGAGCTACTGCACGGGGGCGTACGGCGGCCCGTACTGTTCCAGGTCGCGCTGGTCGGCACCGCCGCCACCGCCGCCGACGGCGAGGGCCTGGCGTGTCTCGGTGGGCTCGCCGGTCTGCTGAAGACGGCGAGCCTGGAGAACCCGCTGCTGCACACGCAGTACGTGGACTGCCTCGACGGCGCGCCCCCCGCCACCGTCGCCGCCCGTCTGAAGTCGGAGGCGGCGCACGGCCTCGAGCCGGAGGTACGGCATCGCGACGGTCGGCGGCGCGTCGAGCGGTGGGAGGAGGTGTCGCCCGTACGGGTCCCGGACACGCAGTGGCAGGAAGGCGGCGTCTACCTCATCACCGGAGGCGCCGGGGGCCTCGGGCTCATCGTCGCGCGGGACATCGCGGCGTCGGTCCGCCACGCCACCGTGGTCCTCACCGGCCGCTCCCCGCTGAGCGACGAGAAGCGGAGCGCGCTGGACGCGCTGCGCGCGGCGGGCCTGACGGTGGACCACCAGCGCGCCGACGTGGCGGACCGGGCTTCGCTGGCCCGTGTGCTGGCCCATGTGGCGGACATTTACGGCCCGTTGACGGGTGTGCTGCACTCCGCCGGGGTCATCGATGACACATTCATCCTGCGCAAGGGCTCCGACGACGTGGCGCGGGTCCTCGCGCCCAAGGTCGCCGGTCTGGTCAATCTCGACGAGCTGACCCAGGACCAGCCGCTCGAGGCGTTCCTGTGCTTCTCGTCGACCGCCGGGGCGTTCGGTAACGCCGGGCAGGCCGACTACGCGGCGGCCAATGCCTTCATGGACGCCTACGCGGCGTACCGCAACCGCCTTGTCGACGCCGGAGCGCGCAGCGGCCGCACCGTCTCCATCGGCTGGCCGCTCTGGGACGAGGGCGGCATGGGCGACGAGGCGGTCCGGGCGCAGTTGCACAGCGCCGGGCTCGCGCCCCTGGACACGGCCCGTGGGTCGTTGGCGCTGCGGGCCGCCATGGCGGCGGCGGACAACGGCCTCGACACCGGCCGGCTGCTCGTTCTCGTAGGGCGCCGCGATGTGTTGCTCTCCCGGCTGCCCGGCCGCGCCGAGGAAGCGCACGCCGCCCCGGCTCCCGTCGCGCCGCGTGCGGCCGACGAGGGCGCCGGGCGTGCGCTGGAGGACCGGGCGGTGGCCCATCTGCGGCGCCTGCTGGCGACCTCGTTGAAGCTCGGACCGGAGCGTCTGGACGTCGAGACGCCGTTGGACGAGTTCGGCATGGACTCCGTCGTCGCGGTGAACGTGATCTCCCGCTTGGAGGAGCCGTTCGGCCCGTTGCCGAAGACCCTGTTGTTCGAGATGCCGACAGTCCGTGAGCTGGCCCGGTTCTTCGCGGCCGAACACACGGAGGCGTTGCGTGCGCTGGTCGGCGTGCCGGCCGGGCCGCCGAAGGCAGACCAGACCAGTCGGGCAGACCAGACCAGCCAGGCGGAGCAGACCAGTCCGGCGGTTCGGGTGGAGCCCGCTCCCGCCGTGGCCACGGTCCAGCTCGCGCCGCGCCGGGAGCACTCCGGCCGCGGCCAGGAGATCGCGATCGTCGGCATCACCGGGCGCTACCCGCAGGCCGACGACCTCGACACCTTCTGGGCCCATCTGCGGGACGGCGAGGACGGCGTCACCGAGGTCCCGCAGGAGCGCTGGGACCAACGGCTCCTCGATGACGCGGGCCTGAGCCGTGGCAAATGGGGCGGGTTCATCGACGGGGTGGACCAGTTCGACGCCCAGCTGTTCGGGATCGCGCCCCGGGACGCCAAGGCGATGGACCCGCAGCAGCGGCTGCTCCTGCAGACCGTGTGGCATCTGCTGGAGCAGAGCGGTGTGACGCAGGAGGCGATCGAGCGGCGTTACGAGCGGCGTGTCGGCGTCTACATCGGTGCGGGCTACCAGATGTACCGCGCGGACGAGTCGGACCCGACGCTGGTCGCGCTCACCACGTCGACCTCGTACAACATGATCGCCAACCGGGTCTCGTACTTCTTCGGCCTGGAGGGTCCCAGCCTGGCCGTGGACAGCATGTGCTCATCGTCCGCGACCGCCATCCACCTCGCCTGCGCCGATCTCCAGCGCGGGGAGACCGAGCTGGCCGTGGCGGGGGGCATCAACCTGACGATCGACCAGGGCAAGTACGTGGCGCTGTCCGAGCTCCAGCTGCTCGGCAGCCATCCGGGAAGCCGCAGCTTCCGGGACGGGGACGGCTATCTGCCCGCGGAGGCCGTCGGCGCCGTGCTGCTCAAGCCCCTGGACGCGGCGATCCGGGACGGGGACACCATCCACGCCGTCATCAAGGGCACCGCCTCGCTGCACAGCGGCCGGGGCAACGGCTTCATGATGCCGAGCCATGCCTCTCAGGTGAAGGTCATGCGGCGGGCGCTGCGGCGGGCGGACGTGGAACCGGACACCATCGGCTACGTCGAGGCCGCGGCGAACGGCGCCGCCCTCTCCGACGCGGTCGAGTTCCGCGCTCTGCGTGAGGTGTTCTCCGACGCGACCGAACCGGTGGCGCTCGGCACCGTGAAGTCGAACCTCGGACACCCTGAGGCGGCCTCCGGTATCGCCCAGCTCACCAAGGTCGTCCTCCAGTTGCGGCACGGAAAGATTCCGCCCCTGGTCGAGGTGGGCTCGCCCAACCCCGACCTGGACCTCGCCGGCACACCGCTGTGGCTCTGCGACCGGCTCACGGACTGGGAGGCGCGGGGCACGGCGGACGCGCCCCGCCGCGCGCTGATCAACTCGATCGCCGCCGGCGGCAGTCACGTCAGCCTGGTCGTCGAGGCGCCGCCGGCCGTTGCCGCCGGGCGGCGCGCCGCGGACGCGGGGCCCCAGCTGATCGTGGTCTCCGCACGCAACCGCGAGCGGCTGCGCACGGCGACGCGGCGGCTGCACGACTTCCTGGCACACGACGACGCCGCGGGTCTCGCGGACATCACGTACACCCTGCAACTGGGCCGTGAGGCACAGCCAGAACGGCTCGCCGTCGTGGTGTCCTCCCGGGCGGAGTTGCGACGCGTCCTCGCACACCATCTGGCGAGCGAGTCCGGGGCCTTGGAGCAGTCGGCGCGCGATCAGGGCGACACTGCCGAGCCGGCCGCGCCGATCCATCTCGGAAACGCCGACGACGACGCCGGTCCGCTGCGCATGCTGCTCGACGGCGCCCAGGGCGAGACGTTCCTGTCCGCCCTCGTCGCCGACGGCGACCTGGAGCGCCTGGCCGAGCTGTGGGTGCGCGGACTGAAGGTGCCGTGGCACGGGCTCCACGGCGAGGGCCGCCACCTGGTGTCCCTCCCCGCCACCGTCTTCGAGCCGGTCACCTACTGGGTCGCGCCACGGCCCGGCGCCCCGGTCACCGGACAAAAAACTCAAGCACCCGCCGACCATCAGGGGCCGACCCACCAGGACACTTCGCCGCCCGCCGAAGCGGCACCGGACACATCCCTCACCGACGCCGAACGCGTCGTGCTCGAGGTCTGCGCCGAACTTCTCGACTTCCGCCGCGAGGAGATCGGCATCGAGGACAGCTTCATCGCGCTCGGCGGCCACTCCATGCTGGTCCCGAGGTTCGCGGCGATGCTGCGCGAGCGGGGCCTGTCCTGCGAGGCCCAGAGCGTCTTCGCGGCCGGCACGCTCGCCGACATCGCCGCGGCGGTCGGCGCGGACCAGGGCCCGGCGCCCGACGATCCCGCCCCGGCCGGGGGCGGGATCCCGGAGGGCTGCGCCCACATCACCGCCGACATGCTGCCGCTGGTGTCCCTGACCGAGGACGAGATCGCCGCCGTCGTCGCCGCGGTGCCCGGTGGCGCCGCCAACGTCCAGGATGTGTACCCCCTCGCGGCCCTCCAGGAGGGCATGCTGTTCCACAGCCTCAGGGAGGGCGGGCGCGACCCGTATGTGCTGTCGGGCATGTTCGCCTTCGACAGCCGCGCCCACCTGGACCGCTTCGCCGAGGCCCTGAGCGCCGCCATCGACCGGCACGACGCGCTGCGCACCGCGATCCTGACCGACGGGCTCAGCCACCCCGTCCAGGTGGTGGTGCGGCATGCCGAGTTCACCGTCGACGAGATCGAGGTGGGTCCGGGGGCCACCGCCGAGGACGGGGTCGAGGAGATCCTGTCCCGCGCCGCGGCCATCCCGCTTGACCGGGCGCCCCTGATCAGGTTGCGCGCCGCACGGCACCCGGACACCAGGGTGTGGCGGGCGGTGCTGAGCGTCCACCACGTCATCCACGACGCCTCGTCGTTCATGCTGCTGCTCACGGAGATCGCCGCACGGATGGGCGGGAAGGCGGATACGCTGCCGGCCCCCACGCCGTACCGGGACTTCGTCGTGCGCACCGGGCAGCCGGCGAACCGGCTGGACCCCGCGGACTTCTTCGCCGCGCGGCTCGGGGACATCACCGAACCGACCGTGATGTTCGGTCTGCACGATGTGCACGGCGACGGCAGCCGGACCGTCGAGCTGCACCGGGAGCTGGACAAGGAGCTGGGCCGACGGATCCGCGCGCTCGCCAAGGAGCTGCGGGTCAGCCCGGCCACCCTGTTCCACGCCGGCTGGGCGCTGGTCGTGGCGGCGTGCGGCGACCGCGACACCGTGGTGTTCGGCACGGTCATGTCCGGTCGGCTCCAGGGCCCCGAAGGGATCGAGCGCATGCTCGGCAGCTTCATCAACACCCTTCCGGTCCGCCTCGACCTGGCCGACAGGTCCGTCCGGGACCTGGTACGGGACACCGAGCGGACCCTGCGCGAACTGGTGCGCTACGAACAGGTCCCGCTCCCCGAGGCCCAGGGCCACAGCGGCCTGTCGCCCGAGACCCCGCTGTTCAACGCGTACTTCAACTACCGGCACATGGAGACCGGGGACCGCGCCGGCGGGATTGATTCGGCGATCGCCGGGGTCACACCGCTGACCGGGGTGATCGAGCGGAGCAACTACCCGGTGGCCGTCTCGGTCGACGACCGGGGCCACGCCTTCTCCATCGAGGCGCTGATCGACCGGGCCCAGGACGCGGGGCTGGTGGTCGACTATCTGGAGACCGCCATGGCGGGCCTGGTGGACGCCCTGGCCGTACCGGAGGACGCGGAGCGGCCCGCCCTGGATCTGCCCGTACTGCCCGCCGAACTGCGCCACCAGGTGCTCACCGGGTGGGGCGAGGAGCCGACACCGTACGACGAGGGCCGCTGTCTGCACACCTGGTTCGAGGAGGTGGCGGCCCGCCGGCCGCACGCCACCGCCGTGACGTTCGGGGAGACCTCGCTCAGCTACCGCGAGCTCAACGCCCGGGCCAACCGGCTGGCGCACCACCTGCGTGATCTGGGTGTCGGCCCGGAGGCGCTGGTCGCGCTCTGTCTGCCGCGCAGCGAGCAACTGGTGATCGGGTTGCTGGCGGTGGTCAAGGCCGGTGGCGCCTACGTGCCGCTGGACCCGGCGTCCCCGCCGGAGCGGCTTGCCCACGCGCTGACCGACAGCGCCCCGCACGCCGTGCTGACCGACGGCCCGCTGCCGGAGGGGCTGGTGGCCCTCGACGACGCCGGCGTCCCGCTGATCGATCTGCGCGCCGATGCCGACCGCTGGGCCACGGCCCCGGACACCGACCCGCCGACCATGCCCGCGGCGGGGCCCGACACCCTGGCGTACGTCATCTACACCTCCGGTTCCACCGGCACCCCCAAGGGGGTGATGGTCGAACACCGCAACGTCACCCGCCTGTTCACGGCGACGGCTGACTGGTTCCGCTTCGGCGAGGACGATGTGTGGACCCTGTTCCACTCCTTCGCCTTCGACTTCTCCGTCTGGGAGATCTGGGGCGCCCTGCTGCACGGTGGCCGCCTGGTGGTCGTGCCGGAGCCGACGACCCGCGACCCGCGGGAGTTCTACGCCCTGCTGTGCGCGGAGGGCGTCACCGTGCTCAACCAGACGCCGAGCGCCTTCAGGCAGCTCATCGCCGCCCAGGGAGAGAACTCCGCGGCGCACGATTTGCGCACGGTCGTGTTCGGCGGCGAGGCGCTGGACGTCGCGGCCCTGCGGCCCTGGTCGCGCCGCCCGGCGAACCGGGCCACCGAGCTGGTCAACATGTACGGGATCACCGAGACCACGGTGCATGTCACCTACCGGCCGCTGGGCGAGCCGGACCTGGACGCCACCGTCAGCCCGATCGGTGTCCACCTCCCCGATCTGCGCACCTATGTGGTGGACCGGCACGGCCGGCCGGCGCCGATCGGCGTGGTCGGCGAGCTGTACGTCGGCGGCGCCGGGGTGGCGCGCGGCTACCTCAACCGGCCGGAGCTCACCGCGGAGCGGTTCCTGCGGGACCCGTTCCGCGACGATCCCACCGCCCGCGTCTACCGCACCGGCGACCTCGCCCGCCGGCTGCCCGACGGCTCCCTGGAATACCTCGGGCGCAACGACCAGCAGGTGAAGGTGCGCGGTTTCCGTATCGAGCTGGGCGAGATCGAGGCGCGGCTCGGCGCACACGACGGCGTCGAGGACGCCAGGGTGCTGCTGCGCGACCACGGGGACGACGACAAACGCCTGGTGGGCTATGTGGTGCCGGCCCAGGAGAGCGCACGCCCCGTGCGTGAGCTGCTGCGCCTGGCCCGCACCGAACCCACGGCGCTGGAGCGGACCTACGAGCTGCCGAACGGCCTGCCGGTGTTCCACCACAACCGCAGCGAGACCGACTTCGTCTACGAGGAGATCTTCACCAACCTCGAGTATCTGCGGCACGGTGTCACCATCCGCGACGGCGACACCATCGTGGACATCGGCGCCAACATCGGCCTGTTCACCCTCTTCGCCGGGGTGCGCTGCCCCAGCGCCAGGATCTATGCGTTCGAGCCGATTCCCCCGGTCGCCGACTCGCTGCGCCGCAACGTCGCGCTGCACGGCCTCAACGCCACGGTGTTCGACCATGGCCTGGCGGCCGAGGCCAAGGAGGAGACCTTCACCTTCTACCGCCACAACACCGTCATCTCCAGCAGCCGGACCACCCCTGAGCAGGCCCAGGACCTGATGCGCTCGTATCTGCGCAACCAGGAGGAGCTGAGCGACGACGAGGCGGTCGCCGGAGACGACCTCGTCGACGAGGTCGTCGGCGCCCGCCTCGACAGCGAGCACTTCACCTGCCGGCTGCGCCCCCTCTCCGACGTCCTGGCCGAACAGGGCATCGACCGGATCGATCTGCTCAAGGTGGACGTGGAGAACGCCGAGTACGAGGTGCTTCGGGGCATCGACGAGCGCGACTGGCCGAAGATCCGGCAACTGGTGGTGGAACTGCACGATGTCGACGGCCGGCTCGACACCGTCCTGTCGCTGCTCAAGGAGCACGACTACGAGGTGGTGTGCGAGCAGGACAACCGGCTGCTGCGCAACACCCCGCTGTACAACCTCTACGCCCGGCGGACCGCCGACGGCCCGGCCACCGACACGGCCGAGGAACAGCCGGACGCCATGGCGCCGGCCGGGGCGCGCTGGGCGAACCGCACGGTTCTGCGCGACGACATCCATGCCACGCTGCGCGGCGGCCTGCCGGAGTACATGCTGCCCACCGCGTATGTCTTCCTCGACGAGTGGCCGCTGACCGGCAATGGCAAGCTGGACCACCGGGCGCTGCCCGATCCGGAGCGGCCGCGCCCCGCGGACGCCGGGCGGGTGGCCCCGCACAGCGAGGCCGAGCGTACGGTGGCCGCGGCCTGGGCGGAGCTGCTGCACACCGAGGCCGACCACTTCGACGTCACGGACGACTTCTTCGCCCTGGGCGGCAACTCGCTGCTGGTGGCCCGGCTGATCAACCTGCTCAAGCGGCAGGCCGGCGTGGAGTTGCCCGTCCAGGTGGTCTTCGCCACGCCACGGCTCGGCGAGCTGGCGGCCGAGCTGGAAGACCGTATGCCGGTGGGCGCGGAGGCCGGTGGGCTGGACGTCGATCAGATCCTCGCCGGGATCGACCTCATCGAGAGCATGAGCGACGAGGAACTGGACGCCCTGGACGGCCTGGACACCGAGCACACGGACCAGACGGACCAGCCTGAGCAGGCTACGCGGGGGGAATGGTCATGAGCACCGACCACCAGGTGAGCGGGCTGGATCTGATCCGCAAGATCAGATCCCTGCCGCCCAAGCGACAGCGCGCGCTGATCGCGATGCTCAGGCGCCAGGGTGTCGACCTCTCCGCGCTCGACACCATCCCCACGCTGGACCGGGCCGCGGACGAACCGATCCAGCTCTCCTACGCCCAGCAGCGGCTGTGGTTCCTGGCGCAACTCGACGGGACCAACGCCCACTACAACATCCCGATGGCGCTGCGGCTCCGCGGCCACCTGGACACCGCCGCGCTGACGCGCGCCGTGGAGCGGGTGGTGGACCGGCAGGAGGCGCTGCGCACCCGCTTCGTCGACCGGCAGGGCGTCGCGTATCTGCACATCACGGACGGCCGGGACGTCGTGGTGCGCGAGCAGACGGTGACGGACGAGGCGGAGCTGCGCCGGATCTGTGAACAGGAGGCCGTCGCCCCCTTCGACCTGGCACGCGACCCGCTGATCCGGGTGCTTCTGCTCCGCCGGGCCGAGCAGGACCACGTCCTGCTCGTCACCATGCACCACAGCGTCTCCGACGGCTGGTCGCTCGGCGTGTTCCTGCGCGACCTGGCCGCGCTCTACGAGGCGTTCTGCACGGGAGCGCCCGACCCGCTGGGGCCGCTGCCCATCCAGTACGCCGACTACGCGCACTGGCAGCGCCAGTGGCTCGTCGACGACGTCCAGGCCCGCCAGGTGGCGTACTGGCGCGAGCAACTGGCCGGGATCGACCCCACGCTCTCGCTGCCCGCGGACCACGACCGCCCGGCGACCAAGACATACCAGGGGACGCGGAAGAGCTTCCGCTGCCCGCCGGAGCTGCTTGACCGGCTGCGCAAGATCAGCGAGCAGCACGACGTCACCCTCTACATGACGCTGCTGGCGGCGTACGCCGTGGTGCTGCACCGCTACACCCACCAGACCGACATCCCCGTCGGCACGGTCGTGGCGAACCGCAACCGGCTCGAGGTGGAGGGGCTGATCGGCTTCTTCGCCAACACGCTGGTGATGCGCGCCGACCTCTCCGGCGACCCGGACTTCCCCGAGCTGCTGACCCGGGTCAGAAAGACCGCGCTGGAGGCGTACGAACACCAGGACGTCCCCTTCGAGGCCGTGGTGGACGCCCTGGAACTGGAGCGCAGCCTCAGCCATTCCCCGCTCTTCCAGACCCTGGTCGTGCTGCAGGAGGCGCAGACCGACCGGGACGGGCGGCTGGGCGAGCTCGAGGTGTCCCCGGTCGACTTCGACTTCGACATCGCCAAGTTCGATCTGACCCTCGACCTGCGCGAGACGCCCAGCGGGCTGGCCGGCGCCGTCGAGTACAACACCGCTCTGTTCGACCCGGACACCATCGAGCGGTTCATCGGCCACTACACAGAGCTGCTGGCGGCCATCGCGGCGGACCCGGACGCCCGGGTCTCCCGGCTGAGCATGATCGACGAGGCCGAGCGACGCCAGGTCCTGGAGGGCTGGAACGACACCCGCCGCCCGTACTCCGACGACCGGTGTCTGCATCAGCTGTTCGAGGAGGCGGTGGCCGAACACCCGGACCGCACCGCCCTGGTGGACGGCGACCGCTCGTGGACGTACGCGGAGCTCAACGCCTGGGCCAACCGCATCGGCCACGCCCTGCGCGGTCACGGCGTGGGGCCGGACGGGCTGGTCGGCCTGAGCGCGGAGCGCTCCGCCACGATGGTGGCGGGCATCCTGGGCGTGCTCAAGGCGGGTGGCGCCTATATGCCGATCGAGCCCTCCTACCCCGCCGCCCGTATCGCCGACCTGATCGAAGGCTCCGGCGTCGAGGTGGTGCTCACCCAGCCGCAGCTGGACCAGAAACCGCTGGAGGCGGCCCGGCATGTGCTGGTTGTCCACCCCGACGGCCGGGTCCTGGACCGTGCGGGCCAGGAGGCCGGGGCGGCGCGGGAGGACAACCTCGACGCCGCCGAACTGGGGCTCGGCCCCGACCACCTGGCGTATGTCATCCACACCTCCGGTTCGACGGGCCGCCCCAAGGGCGTCATGATCGAGCACCGGGCGGCGGTCAACCGCATCGAGTGGATGCGACACGAATACCGTCTGACCGACGCCGATGTCGTCCTGCAGAAGACCCCCTACAGTTTCGACGTCTCGGTGTGGGAGTTCTTCTGGCCGCTGCTGTCCGGCGCCCGCCTGGCCCTCGCCGCGCCGGAGGGCCACAAGGATCCCGGCTATCTGGTCTCGGCCATCCAGCGGTACGGGGTGACCACCCTGCACTTCGTGCCGTCCATGCTCCGCTCGATCGTGGCCGAGCCCGGCTGGTCGCAGTGCACATCCGTACGTCAGGTGTTCTGCAGTGGCGAGGCCCTGCCGGCGGAGCTGTGCACCCGGCACCACGCCCGTCACCCGGCCCCGCTGCACAACCTGTACGGCCCCACCGAGGCGGCCGTGGACGTCAGCCACTGGACCTGCCCGGACGACAAGCTGCCGCGCACCGTCCCCATCGGCAGACCCATCCAGAACATCCGGCTGTATGTGCTGAACGACGCCATGGAACCGCAGGGCATCGGATGCGTCGGCCAGCTGTACATCGCCGGCGTCGGCCTGGCCCGCGGCTATCTGCACCAGCCGGAGCTGACGCGGGAGCGGTTCGTACCGGGCCCGTTCGGCGCCGGGGCGGGCGAGCGGATGTACCGCACCGGCGATCTGGCACGGTGGCGGCCCGACGGGACCCTGGAATTCCTCGGCCGCGTCGACGACCAGATCAAGCTGCGCGGCTACCGGATCGAGCTGGGCGAGATCGAGCACCGGCTCGGCTCCCACCCCGCCGTACGGTCGTGCGTGGTCGTCGTCCGCGAGGACCAGCCCGGAAACCAGCGGCTGGTGGCGTACATGGTCCCGAGCGAGGAGCCGGTCGGCGACGATCTGCGCGCCGACCTCGTCCGGCACCTGGAAGAGGCGCTGCCCGAGTACATGGTGCCCAGCGCCTTCGTGACGCTGGACGACCTGCCCGTCACCACCCACGGCAAACTGGACCGCAAGGCCCTGCCCGCGCCCGACATCACGGCGTTCGCCCAGCGCGCCTACGTCGCGCCGCGGACGTCGACCGAGCGGCTTCTGGCGTCCCTGTGGGCGGAGCTGCTGGGCTTCGAGGTGGAACGGGTCAGCGCCGACGACAACTTCTTCGCGCTGGGCGGGCACTCCCTCATCATCACCGTGCTGGTGGCCAGGCTCACCGAGGCCGGTCTGCCCACCGGCGTCAAGGACGTGTTCAGCGCGCCGACCCTGGCCACTCTGGCCGCGCGGATCGACGAAGGACAGGCCGGAACCGACTACGCCGTACCGCCGAGCGGAATTCCGGACGGCTGCGAGCGGATCACCCCGCGGATGCTCCCCCTGGTCGACCTTGCCCAGGAACACATCGACGCGATCACCGCGACCGTGCCCGGCGGCGCCCCGAACGTCCAGGACATCTATCCGCTGGTCCCCTCGCAGGAGGGCATCCTCTTCCATCACCTGGTGGACCCGGACAACGACCCGTATCTGATGTCGGCCGTCTTCGTCGCCGACGACGAAGCGGCGTGCGCCAGGTTCACCGACGCCGTACAGGCGGTGGTCGACCGGAACGACGTCCTGCGCACGGCCGTGCTCACCGCCGGGCTGCCGGAGCCCGTGCAGGTGGTGTACCGCGCCGCGCCGCTGCCCGTGGAGCGGGTGCGGCTCGATCCCGACCGCGAACCCGACCGCGACGCCGAGCGGCAGGCGCGTGCCCTGCTGGCCACGCCCGCGCCCATGGCGGTCGACCGGGCTCCGATGTTCCGGCTCGTCATCGCCGAGGACCCGGACTCCGCCCGGCGCTACGTCGTGCTGAACTTCCATCACCTCATCGAGGACGCCACCTCGCTGCGGCTTATCATGGACGAGATCACGGCCCATCTGGGGGGCCGGGCCGAGCTGTTGGCCCCGCCCGCGCCGTACCGGGACTTCGTCGCGCACACCCTGCACCAGCTCGCGTCCGAGGACGCGGAGAGCTACTTCCGGGACGTCCTCGGCGATGTCACCGAGCCGACGACGCCCTTCGGGCTCACGGACGTACGCGGCGACGGGCGCCGTACGCGCAAACCGCGCCGGTCCCTGCCCGCGGAGCTCACCGAGGCGCTGCGCGGCCACGCGCAGCGCCTGCACATCAGCCCGGCCTGTCTGTTCCACGCCGCCTGTGCGGTGGTCGTGGCCGCGGGCAGCGGGCGCGACGACGTGGTGTTCGGCACCGTGATGTCGGGCCGTCTGCAGGGCGTGCCCGGGGTGGAGCGGATGCTCGGCAACTTCATCAACACCCTGCCCCTCCGGGTCCGGCTGGAAGGCAGAACCGTCCGGGAGCTGATCGCAGACGTCGACGCCGGGCTGAAGGAGCTGATCGCGCGCGAGCAGAGCTCGCTGAGCGTGGCGCAGCGCGGCACCGGCCTGGACGGCGACACCCCTCTGTTCAGCGCGGCCGTCAACTTCCGCCACTTCGAACCCCGGCACGGCGACGAGCAGGCGCCCCGTATCGAGGACTCGGGGGTCCGCTGGCTGGCGTCCATGGACCGCACCAACTACCCGATGGGCATCTCCCTCGACGACCTGGGCAGCGAACTGTCGCTCACCGTCCAGGTCGAGGACCGGATCGAGCCGGAGGCGCTGCTGGACTACGTCGAGACGGCCCTGGCCGGGATCGTCGGCGCGCTCGCCGCCGACGACGGCGCCCGCACCGCCGCGCTCGACATCGACATACTGCCCGCCCCGGAGCGGCGGCGGCTGCTGGTCGAGTGGAACGACACCACTCGCCCCTACCCGCAGGACAGCTGCCTCTTCGAGCTGTTCGAGGCGCAGGTGGCCCGGCGGCCGGACGAGGTGGCCGTGGTCCACGGCGACCGGCGGCTCACCTACGCCGAACTCAACGCCCGCGCCAACCAGGTCGCCCACCACCTGCGTCGTCACGGCGTCGGCCCGGACACCCTGGTCGGGCTGTGCGTGGAGCGGTCGCCGGAACTGGTGATCGGACTGCTCGGCATCCTCAAGGCCGGTGGCGCGTATGTGCCGATCGACCCCGGCTACCCCGAGGAGCGCATCCACGACCTCGTGCGGTACTCCAAGGTCGGCGTCCTGCTCGGGCAGGCCGACCTGCCGGCCGCCCTGGTCGACGGCGTGGCCGAGGTCCTGTATCTGGACACGGGCGTACGCGCCCGCGACGGTCTGCAGGCGCTCGCCGGTCTGCCCGAGGACAACCTGTCCCGCGCCGAGCTGGGCCTGATGCCGGAACACCTGGCCTACGCCATCTTCACCTCGGGCACCACCGGCCGGCCCAAGGGCGTGCTGGTGGAACAGCGGGGTGTCGTCCGGCTTCTGCGCAACCCCGACTACTTCCCGCCGAGCGACGACACCGTGATGGTGCACCACTCGTCGATCTCGTTCGACGCCGGATCCCAGGAGGTGCTGACCCCACTGGTGGCGGGCGGGCGACTGGTCCTGCACGACGGCGACTCCAAGGACGTGGAGCAACTGCTCGACTGCGTCGAGCGGACCGGGGTGACGACGATGCTCCTGTCCGCGGCCTTCCTGCCCGCGTTCGCCGAGGCGGCCGAGGGACGGCGGCTGGCGCTGAGCTACCTCGCGGTGGTCGGCGAGGCGTTCTCGGCCCGGGACGTGCGCCGGCTCTTCGCCGCGCAGCCGGAGCTCACGGTCGTCAACGGGTACGGCCCGACCGAGAACAGCATCGCCTCGACGTACCACGTGATCCCGAAGGACATCGCCGAGGACGCCCGTATCCCGATCGGCCGTCCCGTACCCCAGTCCACCGCGTACGTCACCGACGGCCGACTGCGGCTGGTGCCCACCGGGGTGGTCGGCGAGCTGTGCGTGGGCGGCGCGGGCGTGGCGCGCGGCTACCTCGACGACCCGGAGCTGACCGCTGCCCGGTTCATCACCGACCCGTTCGGCACGGACCCGACCGGCCGGCTGTACCGCACCGGCGATCTGGTCCGCCGACTGCCTGACGGCGCCCTCGAATTCCTCGGCCGCGCCGACGACCAGGTCAAGGTGCGCGGCTTCCGCGTCGAACCGGGCGAGATCGAGACCGCGCTCCAGGCACACCCCGCGGTGCACAGCACCGTGGTGGTGCCACAGGTGTCCGGGGAGACCCGGTCGCTGGCCGCGTATGTGCGGCCCACGGCGCGCTGGCTCGACGCCGCGGCCGAGGAGCAGAACGCCGAACACCTCGAGCAGTGGCAGCGGGTCTTCGAGGGCCAGCACACCGACAGAGCAGACAGCTCGGACGACGCCCCGGCCGACACGGTCGACGAGGGCATGAACCTGACCAGCTGGGAGAGCAGTTACACCGGCGAGCCGATCCCCGGGTCCGAGATGTTCGAGTGGATCGACGGGACCGTACAGCGGATCACCGAGCTGCGGCCCAAGCGGCTGCTGGAGGTCGGCTGCGGCACCGGCCTGCTGCTGTTCCGGTACGCCGCGAGCTGCGCGGCCGTACACGCCCTCGACATCTCCGCCGGGGCGCTGGACGAGGTCGGGCGGGGCGTGGAACGCCGCGGCTGGTCGCATGTGACCCTCACCCACGGCGACGCGCTGGCGGTGCGGGAGCTGGCCGGGTCCACCTTCGACGTGGTGGTGCTCAACTCGGTCGCCCAGTACTTCCCCAACCGCCTCTACCTGGAGGAGGTCATCGCCCGGCTGCTCCCGCTGGTCGAGGACGGCGGCCGCATCCTCCTGGGCGATATGCGCAACCTGGACCTGTTCTCCGCCCACGTCGGCGCGGTCGAACGCAGCCGCACCGCGACCCGCACCACCGTCGGGGCGCTGGCCGCCCGGGTGCAGCGCCGCCGTCGGCAGGAGACCGAACTGCTGGTCAGCCCCACCTGGTTCGCCGGTCTTGCCGAGCGCTTCCCCGAACTGGGCGCCGTCGACCTGATGGTCAAGCGCGGCCTGGGCGACAACGAGATGCTGGCCTACCGCTACGACGCCGTGCTGACCAAGGGCCCCGCCCCGTCCGGCGATCCGCTGCCGTGGCTGACCGCCACCGGCCCGGACGGGCTGCGCGCCCTGCTGGACGGCGGCGAACTCCCGGACCGGTTCGGGGTGACCGGCCTGACCAACCCCCGCATCGCGGACGATGTACGGATCGCCGAGGGACTGACTCGCTGGGCCTCCGCCCGGCAGGTGGAGCCGCTGCCGGGCGGCGTACGGATGAGCGCCGCGGCCACCGCCGAGGTGCGCGAGCTGGAAGCCACGCTGGTCCACGCCGAAGGGCTCGGCTACCGGGTGGCGGCCACCTGGTCCCAGGACCGGCCCGACGGCCTCGACCTGGTCTTCGGGCGGGACGAACTGCCCCCGGTGCGCGCCCGCGCCCCCTACCGTGGCGCGCCCCTGGCGAACAGCCCGCAGATCGGCCGTATGGGCTCGTCGATGGCCCGCACCCTCAAGGAACACCTGTCGGGGCGGCTGCCCGACCATATGGTCCCCGGCGTGTTCGTGATCCTCGAAGAGCTTCCCGTCACGCCGAACGGCAAGGTCGACAAGCGGGCCCTGCCCGTCCCGGACGAGGAGGACGTGGCCAAGGAGTCCTACGTCGCGCCCCGCACCGAGACACAGAAGACGCTGTGCCGACTGGTCGCCGGAGTGCTCGGTCTTGAGCGGGTGGGGCTCCAGGACAACTTCTTCGACCTCGGCGGACACTCCCTGTCGGCCACCCGGCTGACCATCCGGGTCAAGAAGGAACTGGGCGTGGAGCTGTCGCTCCAGCTGATCCTGGGCGGCGCCTCGGTGGCGGAGATGGCCGCCGCGCTGGAGCCCGCCACGGACGCCGAAGTGGCCGACCCCGTATCGGCGCCGCGGGTGACGGACGTGACGGTGCAGCCGAGGGAGGTGCGGCCGGGAGATGCGATCCCCCTCGCCCTGCAACAGCGCGACCTGTGGTTCCTCGACCGGCCCGAACACCTCGGCTCGGCGCACGACAACGTGCAGTTCGCCTTCCAGGTCACCGGCCCGCTGGACCGGGACGCCTGGGCGCGCGCCGTACGGGCCGTGGTCGACCGGCACACCGTGCTGCGCACCAGCTACGTACGCCGGGACGGGGCCGTACTCCAGCGGGTGAACGACGGCGTGGACATCGACGTGCCCGTGCTGCCCTTCGACGGCGGCTTTGACGGCTCCGACATCGGCGATGCCGCCGAATGGCTACGGGCCGAACGGGCGCGCCCCTTCGCCCCCGGCGACCTCTGCCAGCTCCGGGTCCATCTGCTGGCCCGCTCCGGCACCGACCACCTGGTGGTCGTCACCCGCCCGTGGGGCGTCGTCGACGGCTGGTCGACGGGCATCCTGCTGACCGAGCTGTCCGCGTGCTACGGGGCGCTGAGCCGGGGCGAGGAGCCGGCTCTGCCGGCCCTGCCGTTGCAGTACGCCGACTTCGCCCGCTGGCAGGGTGGCGCGGTCGACCAGGCGGAGCTGGACCGCCAGCGGAGCTACTGGCGCACCCGGCTGGCCGGTCTGCCCGGCTGCCTGTCGCTGCGCACCGACTATCCGCGGCCCGCGGTGAAGTCCTACCAGGGCGCCTCGGTGGAGCTGCGGCTCCCGGGCGAGCTGCTCACCCGGCTCCGGCAGCTCGGCCAGGACCGCGGGGCCACGCTGTACATGACCCTGCTGTCGGCGTTCGCCGCGCTGCTGGGCGGCCGTACCGCTGACCGTGAGGTGGCGATCGGCTCGCCGGTGTCCAACCGGCCCCGGCCCGAGCTGGAGGAGCTGGTCGGCTACTTCGTCAACAGGCTGGTCCTCCGGCTGGACATCGCGCCGGAGCGGGCCTTCACCGAGCTGTTGGCCCAGGCCCGGGCGGCCACGGCCGAGGCGCATGAACACAAGGACCTGCCCTTCCGGGAGCTGGTCCAGGACCTGGTGCCGGAACCCGACGCGGCGTACCCGCCGCTGTGCCAGGTGATGTTCAACCTGATCCCGGCGTCGGGCGGCGGCGGTGGTGGTGGGGCCGACGACTTCGAGGTGCGGCCGGTGCCGGTCGAGTCCGGCACCGCGAAGTTCGACCTGAACCTGATGGTGCAGGAGACCGAGGCCGGGCTGACCGGCTACCTGGAGTACAGCGCGGACCTGTTCGCGCGGGGCACCGCCGAGGCCATGGTGCGGGACTACGAGCGGCTGCTGCGGGAGATCGCGGCCGACCCGGAAACCGACCTGGCCGGGCTGCGGGCCCGCGCGGACCGGCCGCGGAGCGAGGGAGGCGTCGGGTGAGCGACCCGGTCCGTTACGAGCCGGCCTTAACGTACGGCGTGGCAGCCGCACGCCCGGCAACCGCGCCCGGCCCGGCCCTGCCCCAGGGCTCGGCCGAGCGCGCGGTCGCCGTGGTCGGCATGTCCTGCCGGGTCCCGGGCGCCCAGGACGTCCACGCCTTCTGGCGGCTGCTGCACGACGGCGTGGACGCGATCACCGACGCCCCCGCCGACCGGTGGGACCTCGACGCCGTACCGGACGAGCTGGACACGCCCGGGCTGCGGCGGGGCGGCTTCCTCGACCGGGTGGCCGACTTCGACAGCGAGTTCTTCGCCATCTCCCCGCGCGAGGCCGCGGCCATGGACCCGCGGCAGCGGCTGGCCCTGGAGCTGAGCTGGGAGGCGCTGGAGGACGCGGGTGTCGTGCCGGAGACGCTGCGCGGCGGCTCCACCGCGGTCTTTCTCGGCGCCACCGGGGACGACTACGCCTCGCTCGTCCACCGGTCCGGCACGGATGCCGTGTCCCACCACTCCCTGCCGGGGCTCAGCCGGGGCCTGATCGCCAACCGGGTCTCCTACCAGTTCGGCTTCCGCGGCCCGAGCCTCGCCGTGGACACCGCGCAGTCCTCGTCCCTGGCCGCCGTCCACCTGGCCTGCGAGAGCCTGCTCTCGGGCGCCACCGGGCTCGCGCTGGCCGGTGGCGTACATCTGAACCTGGTCCCGGAGGGCGCGCTCGCCTTCGCGCGCGCGGGCGCGTTCTCCCCGGACGGCCGCTGCTACACCTTCGACGCGCGGGCCAACGGGTTCGTACGGGGCGAGGGCGGCGGCATCGTCGTCCTCAAGCGCCTCGCGGACGCCGTCGCCGACGGCGACCCGATCTCCTGTGTGCTGCTCGGCAGCGCACTGAACAACGACGGCGGCGGCCCGGGGCTGACCGTTCCCGACGGCGACGCGCAGGAAGCCCTGCTGCGGCAGGCGTACGCGCAGGCGGATATCGAGCCGGGGCGCGTGCGCTACGTCGAGTTGCACGGCACGGGCACACGGGTCGGCGACCCGATCGAGGCGGCCGCCCTGGGGTCGGTGTTCGGCCAGGGGCGCGACGACGCCGAGCCGTTGCTCGTCGGGTCGGTCAAGACCAACATCGGCCACCTCGACGGCGCCGCCGGGGTCATCGGACTGATCAAGGTCGCGCTGTCGCTTCGGCACGCGGCCATTCCCGCGAGCCTGAACTTCACCGCACCGCATCCGTCGATCCCGATGGACCGCTGGAAGATCCGGGTGAACGACACCACCGGCCGGTGGCCGGACGGCCCTCGGCTCGCCGGGGTCAGCTCGTTCGGTATCGGCGGCACGAACTGCCATGTGGTCGTCGCGGAAGGCCCCGCCGCCACCGCACCGCGCAACCCCCTCGCCGCCGACGCCGCCGCGGATTCCTCAGAACGGGAGCCCGTGCCCGTACCCGTGTACGGGCGCTCGGAGGCGGCGCTGCGGGCCCAGGCGGAGCGGTTGCACGCATGGGTGGCGTCCCATCCGGACCTGTCCCCGGCGGACGTCGGATTCTCCGCCGCCACCACCCGATCGGTCCTGGACCACCGTGGTGTGGTCATCGCCGCCGACCGCGCCGAGTTGCTGGAGGGCCTGGCCGCGCTGGCGGCGGGCGAGTCCGCGGCCACCGTGGCGCGGGGCTCCGCGGCCGACGGAACCGGTGTGGTGTGGGTGTTCCCGGACCAGGTGCCGCAGGGATTCGGGGCGATAGCCGAACTGTGGGAGTCCTCCGCCGCGTTCGCCGCGCGTATGGACGAATGCGAGCGGCTGCTGAGCGACCTGGCCGACTGGTCGCTGCGGGACGTTCTGGCCGACGAGGCCGCCCTGGCCCGGGCGGAGGTCGCGCGGCCCGCGCTGTTCGCGGTGATGGTCTCGCTGGCCGAGGTGTGGCGTTCGGCGGGAGTCGAGCCGTCCGCCGTGGTGGGCCAGGAGCAGGGGGAGCTCGCCGCGGCGTGTGCGGCCGGCACGACACCGCTCGCGGACGGGCTGCGGCTGGTGGTCGAGCGCGGCCGCGCCCTCGCGGCCGGGAACCTCGAACCTGGGACGACGGCTGACGAGGCCGCCGGGTGGGAGGAGGCCATCCGGGCGCGGGCCGAGGACGGACACCGGGCCTTCGTGGAGATCAGCCCGCACCCGGTGCTGACCACGGCCGTCCGGGAGCTCGCGGACGGCGCCCTGGTCGAGGGCACGCTGCACGGCGACGAGGAGCCGGTCCGGCGGCTGCTGTCGGCCATGGCCGCGTTGCACGTCCAGGGTGTCGCGGTGGACTGGCGGCCGATGCTCGGCGGGGGCCGTACGGTCGACCTGCCCACGTACGCCTTCCAGCGGCAGCCCCACTGGGCCACCGGAAGCACCCTCGCCCCGACCACGCCACGGCGGGAGACGGCACCGGAGGCGGAGCCGGGATCCGAGCGAGCCGAGCTGGGAGGGCGGGATCTGTGGGAGTTGGTTCGTGCCCAGGCGGCGGACCTTCTCGGCTACGAGGACCCACGGTCGGTCGAGGACGACCGCGCCTTCGAGGACATCGGGTTCGACTCGGTGACGGCGGTCGACTTCGGCAACCGGCTGAGCCTCGCGACGGGTCTGCAACTCCCGGACACCCTGCTCTTCGACTACCCGACACCACGGCTGCTGGTGGAGCAGCTGCACGAGGAGCTGTCCGGGCGGGACCTGACCGGTGACGCGGCGGCCGCACGCGACGAGGCGGCCGGGCGATCCGCCACGGATGACGACGCGATCGCGATCGTGGGCATGGCCTGCCGGTATCCGGGGGGCGTGGCCTCGCCGGAGGACTTGTGGCGGCTGGTCTCCGACGGGGTGGACGCCATCTCGGAGTTCCCGGAGGACCGGGGCTGGAACCTGGACGACAGCGCCACGGACGGCCCGCACACCGGCGGCTTCCTCTCGGACGCCACCCGCTTCGACGCCGGGTTCTTCCGGATCAGCCGACGCGAGGCGCTGGCCATGGACCCCCAGCAGCGGCTGTTGCTGGAAGTTTCCTGGGAGGCGCTGGAGCGGGCGAGGCTCGACCCGGCGGCCCTGCGCGGCAGCCGGACGGCGGTGTTCGTCGGCGTCATGGGCCAGGACTACGTACCGCGTCTGCACGAGACGGCGGAGGGGTTCGCCGGACACGCCCTGACCGGCGGTGCGCCGAGTGTGGCGTCGGGCCGGGTGGCCTACGCGTTCGGGTTCGAGGGCCCGGCGGTGAGCGTCGACACGGCGTGTTCGTCGTCGCTGGTCGGGTTGCATCTGGCGGCGCAGGCGCTGCGGGCGGGGGAGTGCTCGCTGGCGTTGGCCGGCGGGGCCACGGTGATGTCCACACCCGGCATGTTCGTGGAGTTCTCGCGGCAGGGGGGGCTGTCGCCCGACGGCCGGTGCAAGGCGTTCTCGGATGCCGCCGACGGCACGGGGTGGGCCGAGGGCGTGGGGATGCTGGTGCTGGAGCGGCTGTCGGACGCGCGGCGCAACGGGCACCGGGTGCTGGCGGTGGTACGGGGCTCGGCGGTCAACCAGGACGGCGCGTCGAATGGTCTGTCCGCGCCGAACGGGCCTTCACAGCAACGGGTGATCAGCCAGGCGCTGGCCGGGGCCGGACTGTCGGCGGCGGACGTCGACGCGGTGGAGGCGCATGGCACCGGCACCCGGCTCGGCGATCCGATCGAGGCGCAGGCGCTCATGGCGACGTATGGCCAGGGCCGTGAGCGGCCGCTGTGGTTGGGGTCGTTGAAGTCGAACATCGGTCATGCGCAGGCGGCGGCTGGTGTCGGCGGTGTGATCAAGATGGTCATGGCGATGCGGGCCGGTGTTCTTCCGGCGACGTTGCATGTGGATGAGCCGTCGTCACATGTCGACTGGTCGGCGGCTGCTGTGGAACTGCTGACGAAGCGGCGGCCGTGGCCGGTGGTGGATCGGCCGCGCCGGGCGGCTGTGTCGTCGTTCGGGATCAGCGGGACCAACGCGCATGTGATCGTGGAGCAGGCACCGCCCAACGAGCCCGGGGATATCGCCCCGGCGGTGTCCGGCCCGGTGCCTGTGGTGGTGTCGGCCAGGTCCGAGGCCGCGTTGCGGGCTCAGGCGGCCCGGCTGCGGGAGTGGGTGGCCGCCGACACCGCATTGGGCTTGGCCGATGTGGGCTATTCGTCGGTGACGACACGGTCGGCGCTGGAACACCGTGCCGCGGTGGTGGCCGAGGACCGCGAGGAACTGCTGGCGGGCCTGACCGCCCTGGCGGCCGGGGAGCAGTCCCCGGACGCTCCCGCCGCCACGCCCGCGGCCGGCCGGACCGCGTTCCTGTTCACCGGAGGTGGCGCCCAGCAGCTCGGCATGGGACGCGAACTGGCGGCGGCGTTTCCGGTCTTCGCCGAGGCGCTGGACGAGGTCTGCGCCGAACTCGATCTGCACCTGGACCGGCCGCTGCGCGAGGTGATGTTCGCCGAACCGGGCAGCGCGGAGGCCGCGTCGCTCGACCGCATCGGCTGGATGCAGACGGCCATCTTCGCCTTTCAGGTGGCGCTGTTCCGGCTGGTGACGTCGTGGGGGGTCACGCCCGACTTCGTGGCAGGCCACTCCACCGGAGAACTCGCCGCGGCCCATGTGGCGGGGGTGCTGTCGCTGCCCGACGCGTGTGTGCTGGTGACCGCGCGCGGCCGGTTGCAGCAGAACCTCCCGCCCGGTGGCGCCATGGTGGCGCTGGGCGTCCCCGAGGCCGATGTGCTGTCGCTGCTGGGCGACCGGGTGTCGATCGCGGCGGTGAACGGCCCCTCGTCGATCGTCATCGCCGGTGACGAGGAGGCGGTGCTCGACATCGCCGGCCGGATGGAGGCCGAAGGGCGCCCCGTCAAGCGGCTGCGGATCTCGCACGCCTCGCATTCGCCCCGGATGGATCCGATGCTGCCCGAGTTCCGGGCCGTGGCGGAGGGGCTTACGTTCCATGAGCCGGTGATCCGGATGACGACGTCGGAGCCCCAGACGCCGGAGCGCTGGGTGCGCCATGTGCGCGGCACGGTGCGGTTCGCCGACGACGTCGACTGGCTGGTCGAACAGGGCGTCACCGCGTTTGTGGAGGTGGGGCCGGACGCCGCGCTGGTCCCCATGATCGAGGAGTGCCTGGACGGCCGTGACGCCGTGGTGGTGCCCCTGCAGCGGCGCGACCGCGATGAGCCGCGCGAGGCGATGAGGGCCCTGGCCCGCCTCTGCGTCCACGGCGTGGCCATGGATCTGCCGGGAATGCTGTCCGGCGGACGCTCCGTGGACCTGCCGACGTACGCCTTCCAGCGCGAGCGGTACTGGCTGGACGCCACCGCGGGGCAGCCGTTGCTGGGACACCCGGTGGAACTGGCCGACGGCGGTGTGCTGCTGTCGGGCCGGCTGTCCCTGGGGACGCGCCCCTGGCTGACCGACCACCGTGTCCTCGGCCGGGCCGTGGTGCCGGGAACGGCCCTGCTCGAGATGGCCCTGGGCATCGGTGATGTGGTCGACGAGCTGACGATGCTGACGCCCCTGGTGGTGCCCGAGCGGGGCGAGGTCGAGGTGCAGCTGACGGCCGCCGCGCCCGACGAGTCCGGCCGGCGCCAGTTCCGTGTCCACGGCCGCCTCGACGGGGAGTGGCAGCTGCACGCCACGGGTCAGGTGGCGCCGTCCGGCCCCGGTTCCGCATCCGCGGCCGCCGTGCTGACCGCGTGGCCGCCGGCCGGAGCGACGCCCGTGGAGCACGACGGCTGGTACGAGGAGCTGGCCGGGCGGGGTCTGGAGTACGGCCCGGCGTTCCGGAATCTGCGGGCGGTGTGGCGGAGTGGCGACGACCTCTTCGTCGAGGTGTCCCTCCCCGGTGAGGCCGGCCCGTTCGCCGTTCATCCGGCGCTGCTCGACGCGGTGCTCCACCCGCTGGTGGCGGGCTATGCCGCCGGCCCTCTGATGCCGTTCTCGTGGCTGGGCGTACGGCTGGCCCGGGTGGGTGCGACCCAGTTGCGCGTACGGATCACGTCCACGGGCGAGAACCGCGCGTCGCTGACGGTCGCCGACGGCAGCGGCCTCGAGGTGCTGTCGGCCGACTCCCTCATGCTGCGGCCGCTGGACGCCCGTCGGTTCGACCCGAAGCTGTTCCAGGTCGAATGGCGTGAGGTCGCCATATCGGGTGACACATCGGGCGACACGCCGACCGATGCCACGGTGCTGCCCGTGCGGCCGGGTACGTCCGATGTGCCCGAGGACGCCAGGGCGACCGCGGAGTTCGTGCTCAAGCAGGTGCAGGACTGGTTGCGGCAGCACGACGACGATTCGGCGAGGCTGACGGTGGTGACCCGTCGCGCCGTGGCCGTTGAGCCGGGCGAGGACGTGGATCCGGCCGCCGCCACCGTGTGGGGCCTGCTGCGCCCCGTACAGACCGAGTTCCCCGGGCGTGTCGTACTCGTGGACACGGACACGGACGACGAGCTGACCACCGACGCGCCGCCGCCCACCACCGAGCCGCAGCTCGCCCTGCGGTCGGGCCGGGCCTTCACGCCTCGGCTCGCCCGCGGCTCCGTTCCCGCGGCCGACCCAGACGGAGGGCCGCTCGATCCCGCCGGGACCGTGCTGATCACCGGTGGCACCGGCGGGCTCGGCGCAGCCGTCTCCCGCCGGCTGGTGAGCCGCCACGGCGTACGGCACCTGCTGCTGGTCAGCCGCGGTGGCAAGGCCCCGGACGACCTGGAGGCGGAGCTGACCGCGGCGGGCGCGTCCGTCTCGGTGGCCGCCTGCGATGTCACCGACCGCGCCGCGCTGGCGGAGGTCATCGCGGCCGTCCCCGCCTCGGCGCCGCTGCGCGCAGTCATCCACGCGGCGGGGGCCATGGAGGACGCCGCCGCGCTGTCGCTCACGCCGGACCGGCTGCACGCGGTGCTCGCGCCCAAGGTCGACGGGGCCTGGCAGCTGCACGAGCTGACCCGTGATCTGGACCTGTCGGCGTTCGTGCTGTTCTCCTCGGTCACGGCCACGGTCGGATTCGCCGGCCAGGCGAACTACGCCGCGGCCAATGCCTTCCTCGACGGGCTCGCCCACCACCGGCGCGCGCTGGGACTGCCCGCGGTCTCGCTCGGCTGGGGGCTCTGGGAACGGAGCACCGGCCTCACCGAACGGCTCGGGCAGGTTGATAAGGAGCGGGTCCGCCGGATGGGCGTACGACAGCTGCCCACCGACGACGGCCTGGCCCTGCTCGACCTGGGGCTGTCCGCGGACCGGGCCCATCTGGTGCCCGCCTGGGTCGATCTGTCCGGGCCCGACATCGACCCGCCGGCCATCCTCCGCGGCCTGGCCCCGGCCGGTGCTGCCGGTGGCAGAAAGCGGGAACGCGCGGTGTCGTCGTCGGACGCGACGGCGGGGGACACTCCCCAGACCCTGCGCGACCGCCTGCTCACCATGGCCCAGCACGACCGGGAGCTGACGGTGCGGCGGGTGGTGCAGGCCGAGATCGCGACCGTACTCCGTCGGTCGGGGCCGGGCACCGTGCCGCCCGACCGCGGCTTCATGGACCTGGGCTTCGACTCGCTGACCGCGCTGGAGCTGCGGCAACGGCTCGGCGCGCTCACCGGGCTGAAGCTGCCGCCCACCATGATCTTCAACCATCCGACTCCGGGGGCCTTGGCGCAGCATCTGCTGCAACAGCTCGTACCGGACGAGCCACCCGCCGAACAGCCGCCGCCACCCACCGATCAGCCCCCGGTGCTGGCCGAGCTGGACCGGTTGGCGGTCAGCATGGCCGCCGTCGGGGACGAGAGCGTGCGCTCGGCCGCCACCGAGCGCCTGTGGGAGCTGCTGGCGGCGGTGACCGCCGGACCGGATACGGCGGAGCCGTTGAACGACCTGGAAATCGAGTCGGCGGGCGAGGAGGAGCTGTTCGCCTTGATCGACGATGAGCTGGGGGACCTCCAACCGTGAGCAACGAGAAGCTGCTTGACTACCTCAAGCGCGTCACCGCGGAACTGCGCCAGACCCGCGGCAGGCTGGCCGAGCTCGAGGCGTCCGCCCCGGAGCCGATCGCGATCGTGGGCATGGCCTGCCGGTTCCCGGGGGGCGTGGCCTCGCCCGAGGACCTGTGGCAGCTGGTCCACGACGGGGTGGACGCCGTATCGGAGTTCCCCCAGGACCGGGGCTGGGACCTCGACGCGCTGTACGACCCCGACCCGGAGCAGACCGGCACCAGCCTGACCCGGCACGGCGGATTCCTGCACGACGCCGCGGAGTTCGACGCCGGCTTCTTCGGCATGTCGCCGCGCGAGGCGCTGGCCACCGACCCGCAGCAGCGGCTGCTGCTCCAGGCGTCGTGGGAGGCGCTGGAGCGGGCGAGCATCGCCCCGTCCTCGTTGCGCGGCAGCCGGACCGGTGTCTTCACCGGCGTGATGTACAGCGACTACGGGACGCGGCTGGTGCGGGACACCGGCGGCTACGAGGGCCAGCTGATGACCGGCAGCCTCCCGAGCGTGGCGTCGGGCCGGGTGGCCTACACCTTCGGGCTCGAGGGCCCGGCGGTGAGCGTCGACACGGCGTGTTCCTCGTCGTTGGTGGCGTTGCATCTGGCGGCGCAGGCGTTGCGGGCCGGGGAGTGTTCGCTGGCGCTGGCCGGTGGGGTCACGGTGATGTCGACGCCGCGGACCTTCGTGGAGTTCTCGCGGCAGCGGGGCGTGTCGCCCGACGGGCGGTGCAAGGCGTTCTCGGACGCGGCCGACGGCGCCGGGTGGGCCGAGGGCGTCGGGATGCTGGTGCTGGAGCGGCTGTCGGACGCGCGGCGCAACGGGCACCGGGTGCTGGCGGTGGTACGGGGCTCGGCGGTCAACCAGGACGGCGCCTCCAGCGGTCTGACGGCGCCGAACGGACCGTCGCAGCAGCGGGTCATCCAGGACGCGCTGACCTCGGCGGGGCTGTCCCCGGCGGAGGTCGACACGGTGGAGGCACACGGCACCGGCACCCGGCTGGGCGACCCGATCGAGGCGCAGGCGCTGCTGGCGACGTACGGGCAGGAGCGGACGGAGCCGCTGTGGCTGGGCTCGTTCAAGTCGAACATCGGTCATGCGCAGGCGGCGGCTGGAGTCGGCGGTGTGATCAAGATGGTCATGGCGATGCGGGCCGGTGTTCTTCCGGCGACGTTGCATGCGGATGAGCCGTCGTCACATGTCGACTGGTCGGCGGGCGCGGTCGAGTTGCTGACGGAGCGGCGGCCGTGGCCGGCGGTCGATCGGCCGCGCCGGGCGGGAGTGTCGTCGTTCGGGATCAGCGGGACCAACGCGCATGTGATCGTGGAGCAGGCACCGCCGAACGAGGCCGAAACCGAGGCCGAGGAAGAGGCCGGACCCGGGGCTGCCGCCCCGGCGGTGTCCGGCCCCGTGCCAGTGGTGGTGTCGGCGCGGAGCGGAAACGCGTTGCGGGCTCAGGCGGCCCGGCTGCGGGAGTGGGTGGCCGCCGATGCCGAGTTGGGCCCGGCGGATGTGGGCTATTCGTCGGTGACGACGCGGTCGGCGCTTGAGCACCGTGCCGCGGTGGTGGCCGAGGACCGCGAAGAGCTGCTGGCGGGCCTGACCGCCCTGGCGGCAGGGGAGGCGTCCCCCGACGCGGTCGAGGGCGCCGTCGTGCCGGAGTCCGGCATGGTGTGGGTGTTTCCCGGCCAGGGATCGCAGTGGGCCGGGATGGCCCGCGGGCTGAGCGAGACGTTCCCGGTGTTCGCGGAGCGGCTGGAGGAGTGCGAGCGGCTGCTGAGCGCCCATGTCGACTGGTCGCTGCGGGAAGTCCTCGAGGACGAGGAGGCGCTGGCGCGGGTCGATGTCGTACAACCCGCGCTGTGGGCGGTGATGGTGTCCCTCGCCGAGGTGTGGCGCTCGTTCGGTCTTGAGCCGTCGGCCGTCGTCGGCCACTCGCAGGGCGAGATCGCCGCCGCGTGCGTGGCCGGAGCGCTGTCCCTCGCCGACGGCGCGCGGATCTCCGCCCTGCGCAGCCGGGCCCTGCGCGCCCTGGCCGGTCGCGGCGGCATGCTGTCGATCGTCGCGTCGGAGCCCTGGGTCCGTGAACAGCTGGAGCCGTTCGGCGACCGGGTGTCGATCGCCGCGGTGAACGGCCCGAACACGGTGGTGGTGTCGGGTGACCAGGAGGCGCTGGACGGGCTGATCGACGAGTGGAGCGGCGAGCAGGTGCGGGTGCGGCGGATCGCCGTGGATTACGCCTCGCACTCCGCCCATGTCGAGGAGATTCGCGAGGAGTTGTTGGCGGGGCTTGCGCCGGTCGCCCCGCGTGCGGTGGAGGTGCCGTTCTTCTCCACGGTGACCGCGGGCCGGATCGACACCGGGGAGCTGGACTCCGGCTACTGGTACCGGAACCTGCGCGAGCCGGTGCGGTTCGAGGCGGCGGTGCGCGCCCTGGCCGACGCAGGACACGGAGTGTTCCTGGAGGTCAGCCCGCACCCCCTGCTGACCATGGCGATCCAGGACACCGTGGCGTCGGCGGTGGCGCAGGGCACGCTGCGCCGCGATGACGACCCGATCCGGCGCCTGCGGCTGTCCGTGGCCGCGCTGCACACGAGCGGCGTCCCGGTCGACCTGCGTCCGGTGGTCGGGGCCGGCCGCGTCGTGGAGCTGCCGACGTACGCCTTCGAGCGCAAGCCGTACTGGCTGGTGGAGCCGGAACCCCTGCTCGGCGAGGCCGTCGAGCTGGCGGATGGCGACCAGAAGGTCCTGGCCGGGCGGCTGTCGCTGGGTACCCACCCGTGGCTGGGCGACCACCGCGTACGTGGCCAGGCCGTGGTGCCGGGGACCGCGCTCCTGGAGATGGCGCTCCAGGCCGGGGCCGAAGTGGACGAACTGACCATGCAGGCGCCCGTGGTGGTCCCCGACCACGGCGAGGTCGAGATCCAGCTGCTCGTGGGCCCCGCCGATGAGGAGGGCTTCCGGCCGCTGGGGCTGCACAGCCGGGTCCAGGGCTCCGACTGGCGGCTGCACGCGACCGGCGCCGTCCTCGATCGTGGCGGGCCCGCGGACGCGGCGGCGGGCCCCGCCGACGACGGAGAGTGGCCGCCGCGGGCCGCCGAGCCGGTGGATCTGTCCGACTGGTACGACGACCGCGAGGCCCGGGGCATTCAGTACGGGCCGGGCTTCCGCGGCCTACGGCGGCTGTGGCGGAATGGCGAAGAGCTGTTCGCCGAGGTCTCCCTGGCCGCGCCGATCCGTCCCGCGCTGCTCGACGCCGCCCTGCACGCCCTGGACATGACGACGCCCGCGCTGCCGTTCTCCTTCAGCGGCGCCCGCTGGCTGGACCAGGACGCGGCGGCGGAGCTGACGAGCCTCAGGGCGCGGATCACCCCGCGCTCGGACGGTTCGGTCGCCGTGTACCTCACCGACGGCATCGGACGTGGTGTCCTGTCGGTCGACTCGCTGACGCTGCGCCCGATCGGCGCCCCGACGCACGACGGCTCGCTGTTCGAGCTCGGCTGGATCGCCGCGCGCGCCGGGGGAACCGCCGACGTCGCCGACGTCACGGTCCTGCGCTGCCCGGCCGCCGACGGCGACACGCCGTCCCGGCTGCAGGAGGTGACCTCCCGGGTCCTCGGCGATCTTCAGTCGTGGCTCACCGGCGCGGAGACCGACGACTCGCGCCTGGTGGTGGCGACCACCGGCGGCGCGGCGGATCCCGTCACGGCCGCGGTCTGGGGCCTGGTGCGCTCCGCCCAGACGGAGAACCCGGACCGGATCGTGCTCGTCGACACCGACGATATGGACGGTCTGCCGCAGACGCTGCCGACCGTGCTGGCGTGCGGCGAGCCGCAGGTCCTGGTGCGCGGTGCCGAGCTGCGCGTACCGCGGCTCGTACACGCCGGGGTGCCGGTGGCCCAGACGCCGGCGCTGACCGACGGCACGGTGCTGATCACCGGGGCGTCGGGCACCCTGGGCGGGCTCGTGGCGCGGCATCTGGTGACCGAGCACGGGGTCCGCGACCTGGTGCTGGTCAGCCGTGGTGGAGCGGCGGCGCTCGCCGACGAACTGACCGAGATGGGCGCCTCGGCCTCCTCGGTGGTCTGCGACACCGGCGACCGTGACGCGCTCGCCGCGGTCCTCGCGGAGATACCGCGGGAGAGGCCCCTGCGCGCCGTCGTGCACGCCGCCGGGACGCTCGACGACGGTGTGATCGGATCGCTGACGCCGGACCGGCTGCGGTCCGTGCTGGCGGCCAAGGCCGATGGCGCCTGGCAGCTGCACGAGCTGACCCGTGATCTGGACCTGTCGGCGTTCGTGCTGTTCTCCTCCGTGGCCTCCACTCTGGGCACCGCGGCACAGGGTAACTACGCCGCCGCGAACGGGTTCCTCGACGGGCTGGCCCGGCACCGCCGTGACCTCGGCCTGCCGGCGGTGTCGCTGGGCTGGGGGCTGTGGGCGGAGCGCAGCGGCCTGACCGGCCGACTCGACGAGGCCGACCTGGCCCGGCTCGGCGAGGCCGGGGTGCGCCCGATGGACGCCGAGGTGGCGCTGGCGCTGTTCGACATCGCCCTCGGCGCGGACCGCGCCCATCTGCTGCCCGTACACCTGGACCCCACGGCCACCCCGGCGCCGCTGTTCCGTGAACTGGTCCCGGCGCGCCGCCGGTCGCCCGCCACGCCCACGGCCGCGCTGCCGGTCGCCGCCGACGACCCGCGGTGGACCCCCGCCGCCGTCGGTGAACTGGTGCTCAGGGAGGTGGCCGCGGCGCTCAAGCACGACTCGACCGCCGACATCGACCCCGACGCCGAGTTCCACCGGCTGGGGTTCACCTCGCTGGCCGCCCTGGAGCTGCGCAACAGGCTCAACACACGCACCGAGCTGCGGCTGCCCGCGACCATGGTGTTCCAGCACCGTACGCCCCGGGCCCTGACCGCCTTCCTGGCCGACAAGCTCATCGGCGCCGAACCCGCGGCGAAAGCCCTTCCGGCCGGCCCGGTCCCCGGCGAGCCGGCGGCCGACGAGCCCATCGCGGTCATCGGCGTCGCCGGCCGTTACCCGCTGGCCGATACGGTCGGCGAGCTGTGGGACAACCTGGCGGCCGGCCGACACTGCGTCAGCGAGGCGCCCGCCGACCGCTGGGACGCCGACGCCCACTACGACCCGGTGACGCCGGGCGGCGCGTACAGCAAATGGGCCGGTTTCATCGACGGCGTCGACCAGTTCGACTCGCTGTTCTTCCATATCTCGCCCGCGGACGCCGGGGCGATGGACCCGCAGGAACGGCTGTTCCTGCAGACCGCCGCGGCGACCGTCGAGGACGCCGGCTATCCGGCGGCGGCGCTCGCCGCCCAGGGCCCGGTCGGCGTGTTCGTCGGCGTGATGAGCAACGACTACGAGTGGATGGGCGGCGCGGCGAACGCGCTCGGCGTGCCGACCGACGCCCATTCGCACCACTGGTCGGTCGCCAACCGGGTGTCGCACTTCTTCGACTTCACCGGGCCCAGCCTGGCGGTGGACACCGCCTGCTCCGCCTCGCTGACCGCGGTCCATCTGGCCTGCCAGTCCATCCGGGCCGGTGAGTGCTCCGCCGCGATCGCCGGTGGCGTCAACCTGATCCTGCACCCCAAGCATCTGCGCAGCCTCGCCCAGGCGGGCATGCTCGCGCGCGACGACCGGGTCAAGGCGTTCGGCGCGGGCGCGGACGGCTTCGTCGACGGCGAGGGCGTCGGCGCCGTACTGCTCAAACCGCTGTCGGCGGCGATCGCCGACGGGGACCGCGTGCTCGCCGTACTCCGCGGCTCCGCCATCAACTCCGTCGGGAACGCCGGCGGCTACACCGTGCCCAGCTCCGCCGCCCAGAGCCAGGTGATCCGTACGGCGATCGACCGGGCCGGGATCGGCGCCGACACCGTCGGCTATGTGGAGGCACACGGCACCGGGACGCTGCTCGGCGACCCGATCGAGATCGCCGGGCTGGTCGACGCCTTCGGCGGCCCGGTCGAGCCCGACCGGCGCGAGAAGCGGCCACTGGTGGCGGTCGGCTCGCTCAAGTCCAACATCGGCCACCTGGAGGCGGCGGCCGGTATCGCCGCTCTGACGAAGGTGCTGCTGCAGTTCCGGCACGGAGCGCTGGCACCCTCGCTGCACTCCGCGCGCCCCAACCCGGAGATCGACTTCAGCACCACGCCGTTCGAGATCCAGCAGACGCTGCGCCCGTGGACACCTTCGGAGCTGCCCAGGCGCGCCATCGTCAGCTCCTTCGGAGCCGGCGGCGCCAACGCCTGTGTGGTCATGGAGGAGTACGCGCCGGTCGCGCCGCCGGAGCCGGACGGGGCGCAGGCGCCGGACGCGAAGCAACTGGTGGTGCTCTCCGCCAAGAGCGAGGACCGGCTGCGCGCGTACGCCGCCGACCTGGCGGCCTTCCTGCGCCGGGGCGCCGGAGCCGGCGAGGACGCGGAACACCGCTGTCTGCGGCTCGCCGCGGAGCTCGCCGACGTCGAGCCCGGATCGCTCGACCTCGACACCGACCTGGTCGACTGTGGATTCGGCATCGCGGAGCGGGCCCGCTACTTCGCCATGCTGGCCGAGGAGCTGGACGCCAAGCTGCCGTCGGCGGCCACCTCGGCCGACACCATCGGCGCGGTGGCCCGGGCGGTGGCCCACCTCCGGCCTCCGGCCACCGACTTCCCGCGGCTCGCCGACATCGCGCATACGCTGCAGGTGGGGCGTACCGCGTATGAGTTCCGCCTTGCCCTGCCGGTGCGTTCGGTCCCCGAAGCCCTCGCGCCGCTGGACACCTACGCGGCGGGCGGCGCCGACGACCGGATCACGACCGGGCGTGCGGTGCGGCCTTCCGAGGGCGATGCCACGCCGCCACGCGACCTCGAGGAGGCCGCCGAGCGGTGGGTGTCCGGTGTACGGGTCGACTGGTCGCCGCTCACCGCGCCGTCCGCGCGCCGTATCGAGCTGCCCACCTATCCGTTCGCCCGTCGGCGGCTGTGGATCCCGGAGGTTCCCACACCGGTTCCGGCGGCTTCCGCCCCGGTTCCGGCCGCTCCGGTGGTGCCCGCGCCGGCGGCCGGTGTCGATCCCGCCGTCGCGCGGGTGCTCGCCGGGTTCGCGGCACTCGATGCCGCCTCGATCTCCGGGCTGTTCGGGGTCTACCAGCGCATGGGCGCCTTCCAGCGCCCCGGCGAGCGCCACCGCGGCGAGGAGCTGCGTGGCGGCCTCCAGATCCGGGACAGGTTCCGCCGGCTGCACGAGGCCGTGCTCCAACTCTTCGTCGGCGCCGGTCTGCTGACCCACGACGGCGACCAGTTCACCACCACCGCGGCCGTGACCGACCTGGCGACCGGCTGGCGCGCCGAGTTCGACCGCGTCGCGGCCGAGTATCCGGACGTCGCGCCCACCACCGGCCTCAACCGGGAGTTCCTGGAGGCCTACCCGCGGATCCTGCGCGGTGAGGTGGTGGCGACCGAGATCATGTTCCCGGACTCCTCGATGGAGCTGGTGCGCGACCTCTACCGGGGCAACCCGCTCACCGACTTCTTCAACGAGCTGGTGGCGGACACGGTCCGCCGCTACCGGGACCACGGCCCGGCCGCCGACCTGCCAGGGCGGCCCGTATCTGTGCTGGAGCTCGGCGCGGGCACCGGCGCCACCAGCGAGAAGGTGCTGTCCGTACTGGCCGGGCAGCCCGGCGCCGGCTACACCTTCACCGATATCTCGCCCCGCTTCCTGGAGTACGGCCGGGAGCGGTTTGCCGCCGACTACCCGTTCACCCGGTTCCAACTGCTCAACCTGGAACGCGATCTGGCCGAGCAGGGGTGCGCCCCCGGCTCGTACGACCTGGTGCTGGCCACCAACGTGGTGCACGCCACCCGCAATCTGCGCGCGACGTTGCGGAAGGCGAAGGCACTGCTCAAGCCCGGTGGCCGACTGGTGCTGAACGAGCTGACCACCGTCCGGCCGTATCTCACCCTCGGTGGCGGTGTGATGGAGGGCTGGTGGGCGTTCCAGGATGACGAGGTGCGGGTGCCCGCCGCCCCGCTGGCCGCGCCCTCGACCTGGACCCGGCTGCTCGCGGAGGAGGGGTACACCCGGGTCAGGGTCCTCGGGGCGGAGGGGGCTGAGCTGGGGCAGCACGTCCTGGTCGCGGAGAACGACACCGTCGCGCCGCGCGTGGAACCGGCGGCGAGCGCTCCCACGGCGGTCACGGCCCGGGTGACGGCCGACCCGGCCGACGCGCTCGGCGACCGCCTGCGGGAACTGGTGGAGCGGGTGCTCAAGCTGGACGTACGGATCGACCCGGACCGGCAGTTGGCCGACTACGGCTTCGACTCGCTCAGCGGTATGAAGATCGTGGCCGCGGTCGACGAGGCGTTCGGCGTCGCCGTACCGCTCGACGAGTTCTTCGAGCGGCCGACCCTGCGCGAGCTCACGGCCTATCTGGCCGCGGGCTGGCTGTCGGAGGTCGCGGCACCCACCGATGTCGTCGATGAAACGCCGCAGCCCGGCGAGGACGCCGAGCCGACCGAGCATCCGATGTCGCACGGGCAGCGGGCGCTGTGGACGGTCGAGCAGCTCGCGCCCGGGAACAGCGCCTACAACCTGCCCCTCGCCTTCTGGCTCGCCCCCGATGTCGACGTCAGCAGCCTGCGCACGGCCCTGCGGCATCTGCTGGAGCGGCATGAGCAACTGCGCGCCGCCGTCGCGGCGGAGCGGGATGAGCCGTCCATGAGGGTTGCCGCCCGCCAGGGGCTGCCCTTCCAGCAGGTGTTCCTCCCGACGGCCACGGACGCGGAGCTTCGCGACCGGGTCAACGCCGATATGCGCCAGCCGTTCGACCTGAGCGCCGGTCCGCTGGTGCGGGCGACCCTCTACACGCTCGACGACGGGCGGCAGGTGCTGCTGCTCACCGTCCACCACATGGTGCTCGACGGCGTGTCCATCCCGCTGCTCCTGGCCGATCTGGAGCGCGGCTACGGCGCGGTCCGTGACGGTTGTCCGCTGCCGGCCGACCGCCCCGACCGCACCTACGCCGAGTTCACCGCCTGGCAGCACGCGCTGCTCGCCGGGGCCGAGGGGGAGCGGCTGCGCGACTACTGGATCGGGCGGCTGCGGGACAGGCGGACCACCGTGCCGCTGCCGCTGGACCGGCCTCGGCCGCCGGTGCCCGGCTTCCGCGGCGCGACGGTCGAGGGCCGCCTCCCGGCGGCCGTGACGGAGCGGGCGCGCGCCCTCGCCGCCGCGGAGCGGGCCTCGCTGTCCAGCGTCATGTTGGCGGTGTACTTCGCGCTGCTGCACCGGTACAGCGACCAGGCCGACATCGCCGTCGGCACACCGACCGCGAGCCGCCCCGCGAGCGGCTACGACGATGTGGTCGGCTACTTCATGAACATGGTCGTCCTCGCCGAGCGGGTCGAGGGCGACGAGGCCTTCCGCGGCCTGGTCGGCCGCGTCCACCGGACGGTCCTCCAGGCACTTCAGCACAGCGCCTACCCGCTGATGACCCTCACCGAAGAGCTCAACCGGCAGGTCCCGGGCTCCGGGGGCAAGCTGTTCGACGTCGCCTTCTACTTCCACAACTGGACGCGGGACCTGCGCGACGACGGTCTGGTGCGGGGCCGGGTCGACGGGGTGCACCAGGAGGGCGAGTTCGATCTGACCCTCGACCTGGTCGACCACCCCGAGGGCTGCCGCTACACGTTCAAGTACAACCCGGACCTGTTCGACGCCTCCACCGTGGAACGCCTCGGGGAGCACTTCGCCACGCTGCTGGCATCCGCCGTGGGCGCGCCGGAGACCGCGGTCGGCGACCTGGACCTGCTGACCGCCGGCGAACGCGCCCTGCTCACCCCGCCCACCGGTGTGGAGTATCCGGCCGACGCCCTGGCGTGGGACCTCGTACGGCGCCAGGCCGTGGCCCGTCCGGACGCGGTGGCCGTCCGCCATGGCGACACCGAGCTGACGTACCGCCGGCTGACCGAACGGGTCGACGCCCTGGCGGCCCGGCTGACCGCCGCCGGGGTCGGACGGGGCCGCACCGTCGGCGTACTGCTGCCGCACGACGCCGAGCTGCCGGTCGCACTGCTCGCCGTGCAGGCCGCCGGCGGCACCTATGTGCCGCTCGACCCGGCGTATCCCCGGCAGCGGCTCGACTACATCGCCGAGGACGCGGGGCTGCATCTGGTCCTCACGCACTCCGCCGTCGGCGACACCCTCGGGGACACCTCCGGGGACACTTTCGAGGGCGAGTTGCCCCGGCTGCTGATCGACGCAGATGAGCACCCGCCCGCGGACGCCTCGCCGGTGGCCGCCCGGGCCTCGGACATCGCGTACATCATCTACACGTCCGGCTCGACGGGCCGCCCGAAGGGCGTCCGGGTCCCGCACCGGGCGCTGACCAACTTCCTCTGCTCGATGGCGCGCGAACCCGGCTTCGGGCCGGAGGACACGCTCCTGGCGCTGACCACGATCTGCTTCGACATCTCCGCCCTGGAGCTCTACCTTCCGCTGATCAGCGGCGGAACGGTGGAGGTGCTGCCGACCGAGGTGGCACGCGACGGACTGCGGCTGCGGGAGGCCGTCGAGCGCAGCGCCGCCACGGTGATCCAGGCCACCCCCGCGACATGGAGCATGCTGCTCGCCGCCGGCTGGCGCGGCGACTCCGGGCTGCGGTTGCTCTGCGGTGGCGAGGCGCTGTCGGCCGAGACGGCCGAGGCGCTGCTCGCCACGGGCGGCGAGGTGTGGAACCTCTACGGCCCCACGGAGACCACCGTCTGGTCGGCGACGAGCCGCCTGAGCCGCGGCGACCGGGTGACCATCGGCTCCCCGATCGCCAACACCGCCCTGTACGTGCTCGACAGCGGCCGCCGGCCGGTGCCGAGCGGTGCGGCGGGCGAGCTGTACATCGGCGGACACGGCGTGGCCGACGGCTATCTGGGCCGCCCCGATCTGACCGCCGAGCGGTTCCTGCCCGACCCGTTCGCGACCGGGCCGGACGCCCGTATGTACCGCACCGGCGATCTGGTCCGCCGGCTGTCCGACGGGCGCGTGGAGTATCTGGGCCGGATCGACTCCCAGGTCAAGGTCCGTGGCTTCCGGGTGGAGCTCGCGGAGATCGAGTCGACCCTGCGGCGACTGGACGGCGTCCGCGACGCCGTCGTGGTGGCGCGGCGGACGGGCGCCGCCGACCTGTCGCTCCTGGCCTGCTATGTGCTCGACGACGGGGTCGCCGAACCGACCCGGGACCGGCTTGCGACCTGGCTGCCCGAGCACATGCTGCCCGACGCGCTGGTACGGGTCACCGGCTTCCCCCACACCCTCAACGAGAAGGTCGACCGGAGGGCGCTGGCCACCCTGCCGCTCGCCGAACTGCGGGCCCGCTTCGGCGCGAAGACGCCGCAGCGAGCGGGGACCCCGCCGCGCGCCGAGACGGCCACCGGGCCCGTC